>DEUU01000180.1:11942-20085 GCA_002362735.1 Dehalococcoidia bacterium UBA3254 | reverse complement strand
TAGCATGGTATGATAACGAATGGGGGTACAGTTGTCGACTCGTGGACCTGGCAGCTTTTATTATAGGCAAAGGATTATGATTGTTGTAATATAATACCGATAAGATATTCGAATCGGAGGTGCGAGATGTCCAAACAAACTGCAACCAAGCCCGGGGTTAGATTCAACAAAAAAACCGTTAAAGATATAGATGTGAATAATAAACGGGTACTGGTTAGAGTTGATTATAATGTACCGACAGATAAGGGCGGGAATATCAGTGATGATAGCCGGATTCGCGCCAGTTTACCGACGATCAAGTATCTTCTGGACCATGACGCCAAAATTATCCTCTGCTCCCATTTCGGCCGCCCTAAAGGTAAGGTCGTCGAATCTATGCGTTTAGGGCCAATTGGGAATCGCCTTTCAGAACTGCTGGGTAAGCCGGTTATGTCTCTCAAAGAATGTATCGGGCCAGAAGTAGAACGAGCCGTATCCCAGATGAAATCTGGAGAAGTAATTCTGCTGGAAAATTTGCGCTTCCATCCTGAAGAGGAAGCTAATGATCCTGTCTTTGCCCGATCTTTAGCCAAACTGGCAGATATCTATGTAGATGACGCATTCGGTGCCAGCCACCGGGCGCATGCTTCGGTGACGGGTGTCGCCAATTATTTGCCGGCAGTTGCCGGTTTTCTGATGGAAAAAGAGCTCAGCTTTATGGGCAACTTATTGGAAAGTCCGGCTCATCCCTTTGCGGCAGTGATGGGAGGGGCTAAAGTGAGCGATAAGCTGGGAGTGATTCAGAATATCCTGGATAAAGTAGACGCACTGCTCATTGGCGGAGGAATGGCCGCTAATTTTCTTAAGGCACAAGGTTATGAGGTAGGAGCTTCCGCGGTGGAGCAAGATAAACTTGATTATACCAGGGAAATGCTGAACAAGGCTCGATCCCAGGGAGTAAAGCTGATTTTACCGGTGGATTTGATGGTCTGTGAGAAACTGGAAGCCGGCACTCTCTGTAAAATTGTTTCAGTCGGAAATATTCCTGAAAAGTGGATCATAGCAGATATTGGTCCGGAAACTATGAATCAATTCGTTAAAGAGATAAAACGCAGTAAAACTATTTTCTGGAATGGTCCGATGGGTGTTTTCGAAATCGAACCGTTCTCTATGGGTACCCGAAGAATCGCTCACGCTATTGCCGAAACCAGGGCAACTACAGTGGTGGGTGGAGGATCGACGGCGGAAGCAGTTGAAGAGATGGGTCTTGCCGATAAAATTACTCACGTCTCTACGGGGGGTGGAGCTTCCCTCGAGCTTCTGGAAGGGAAGGAATTGCCTGGTGTAGCAGTGTTACAGAACAAGTAAACCATGCCTCATAAAATACACTGGAACCAGCGAACTAAGATTGTCTGCACCCTCGGTCCGGCAGTCAATACCCCGGTTATGATCGAAAGGCTCATCCGGGCAGGGATGAATGTTGCCCGGCTGAACCGTTCCCACGGCACGATGGATGAACATTCTCGTTATATCGAAATGGTGAGAAATACGGCTCAACGTCTGGGTGAAAACGTCGCCATTTTGATAGATTTACCGGGACCTAAATACCGCACCGGCAATATGAAACATAATTCAGCCCTTTTAAAAAGAGGGTCAGAAGTCACTCTGACAAACCGGCATATCCTCGGGGATGAGAATCTTATCCCTATCAACTTCCCTTCTTTATATAAAGATGTGAAACCCGGGAGCATAATACTCGTGGATGACGGAGCCATGCAGCTCAGGGTGGAGAATATCCGCGGCAAGGAGATTATTACGAAGGTGGTAGTGGGTGGGGTGCTAACACCGGGGAGAGGGGTGGTAGTGCCGGGACAGCGTGTTTCTGAACCGTTTTTAACCGACCAGTTAAGAGCAAATCTGGATTTTGCACTTGGAAAAAAGCCGGATTACATCGCTCTTTCTTTTGTTACTGCTGCGAAGGATATCGAACAGGTCAGGGAAATCTTGCGGGGAAAGAATTCGGATATTCCTTTAATCTCTAAAATAGAGCGAGGAGAAGCTGTAAAAAACTTCGACAGAATTCTCGACGTCAGCGATGGTATTATGGTGGCGCGGGGCGATCTGGGAGTGGAGATTCCTTTAAAAAAAGTACCTCTTGTCCAGAAAGAAATTATCCAAAAATGTAATATCGCAGGAAAAACCGTAATCACCGCGACACAGATGCTGGAATCAATGATTAATTCCCCTCGACCAACGAGAGCGGAAGTTTCCGATATCGCCAATGCAATTCTGGATGGTACGGATGCGATAATGCTTTCGGCGGAAACTTCTATTGGTAAATATCCGGTGCAAGCTATCAAAATGATGTGTGAAATTGCCCGGGAAACTGAGCTTCATTTACCCTATGAGCAATTGCTGGACCAGCGAGGCCAATGGGTGGAACCTCATACTGATGAATTGATTAGTTTCAACGCATGCTATACGGCGCTCCTGCTGAAAGCACGTGCCATTGTGGCTTTTACCAAATCCGGCAGCACTGCCAGGCGGGTAGCAAAATACCGCCCGATCGTGCCAATCGTCGCCATTACTCCCAGCCATGAAATTACTGGCCGGTTAATTCTTTATTGGGGAGTTCACGGCTTTCAGATCGACACTCCATCATCTTTCGACGACCTTTTTAATCGTGGGTCCGAGTTAGTAAAAGAATTGGGAATTGCCGCGGTTGGAGACCTGATAATTGTCACCGGGGGAGTACCCCTTGGTGTCGCCGGTACTACTAACTTACTTAAAGTGCACCAGGTAACCTGAAAGTCTTATTTCGCTTTGCCCTGTTTTGCAACTGCTTCCTGGGCTTTCTTTACTTCCTCATCACTACCCAAATAGTAATGACTCAACGGTTCCAGGTTATTGTTCATTTCATAAATCAGCGGAATTCCGGTTGGAATATTAAGGCCGACGATCTCTGAATCCGGGATATTGTCCAGATATTTGACCAGAGCTCGCAGACTATTTCCATGAGCAGAAACGATCACTCTTTTTCTCGATTTGATAGCCGGAGCCAGAGTCTGATGCCAGTATGGCATGAATCTCGCTACTGTATCTTTAAGACTCTCGGTCAGCGGGACTTCTCCGGGATCAAGCTGTTTATAACGAGGATCGCGACCCGGATATCTCTCATCATCCCTGGTTAAGGCGGGAGGCTGCACATCGTAGCTTCTCCTCCAGATAAAAACCTGTTGTTCTCCAAATTTGGAAGCCATTTCAGCTTTGTTTAAACCTTGCAGAGCGCCATAATGCCTCTCATTCAATCTCCAGGAGTTATACACCGGTATCCACATCAAATCCATTTTATCCATGATGATCCAGAGAGTCCGGATAGCTCTTTTTAAAACCGAGGTATAAGCGACATCGAAAATGTAACCTTGTTCTTTCAGAATTTGACCGGCTTTTTCAGCTTCCTCTCTTCCTTTTTCCGATAGATCAATATCCGTCCATCCAGTAAACCGGTTCTCTTTATTCCAGCTGCTCTCTCCGTGTCTTACCAAAACTAGCTTTATCATACATTGTTCTCCAAATCTTCGATGCGCGGTTTTCCCGGTTCTGTTTTATTATTTTAACTTATTACGCTGACTTTGTCTGTATGAACGGCTAAATACTAATACTTTGATGCAATCATACTGTCGCGGCTGCCGGTAACCAGAAAGATAATACGTTCACTGATATTGGTTACTCGATCGGCGCTGCGCTCCAGGTTATGGGCAGCCCATATTAAGCGAGTAGCCCTGGTAATGGTCTTGGGGTCTTCCGCCATAAACGTTAAGAGCTCACGGAAGACCTGGTCGTAGAGATTATCTATGGCATCATCTTCGGCGCAAATTTTAGCGGCGCTTTCGGAATCATGGTTAATAAAAGCCTCCAGAGATCTTCTCAGCATTCCGCCAGTGAGTTCTGCCATGCGTGGTAAATCTATGAGTGGTTTTAGTGGCGGCTCGTCGCCTATCATAATACAAATTTTTGCAATTCCTTCCGCATGATCGCCAATCCGCTCCAGGTCTACGATAATATTCAAGACCGCGATGATTATTCTGAGATCGCTGGCCATAGGTTGCTGGGTGACTATCAGGTCAATGCATTCTTCCTCAATATTAAATCTCTTCTGGTCGATTAAGCTGTCGTCTTCGATAACCCGTTTGGCCAATTCGATATCTCGATTTTTCAGAGAGTCCATGGAACGGTACAGAGCGGTCTCTACCATACTGCCCATGGCTAAGACATTGTCTTGTAGCTCGCGTAAATGTTGATCAAAAATTCTTCTTGGCATTTATCTTTCCTTTTAACCGAATCTTCCAGTGATGTAGTCTTCGGTCCTTTTATCTTTCGGCCGGCTAAACAATTGCTTGGTTTCTGCATATTCTACTAGCTCTCCGAGCAACATATAGCTGGTCCAGTCCGAGACCCTGGCCGCTTGCTGCATATTATGTGTCACGATGACGATGGTGTATTTTTCTTTTAAGTCCTGCATTAATTCCTCTATTTTGAGAGTAGAAATAGGGTCTAAAGCAGAACAGGGTTCGTCCAATAACAATATTTCTGGCCCCACTGCCAGTGCCCTGGCGATACATAAGCGTTGCTGCTGTCCGCCGGATAGCGATGCCCCGGACTGTTTCAGTTTGTCTTTCACTTCGTCCCAGAGGGCCGCTTGCCTCAAACTGCGTTCCACAATTTCTTCCAGATGTTGATTTAGTCTCCATGATGAAGTCAGTTTTATTCCCGCGGCAACATTATCGAAAATCGACATAGTCGGAAAGGGAGTGGGTTTCTGAAAGACCATCCCGATCCGTCGGCGGATCACCACCGGGTCGACATCGCTGGCATAAATATTATTACCATCCAGCAATATCCTTCCTTCGACTCTTCCGCCATGCGAAATCTCATGCAGCCGGTTCAGACAGCGGATGAGTGTTGACTTACCGCATCCGGAAGGTCCGATAATTGCGGTGATGGACTGCGAATGAATGGTCATACTGACATTTTTCAGGGCAAGGCATGATCCGTACCAGGCGTGTAATTTTTCCACGACCATCGTACCTCTGTTTTCAACAGTAATAGTCGATTGAAGTTCAATCTGATCGACGTGATTGTTGAGTAATTTGTCAATCAGAGATATCGAGTTGATTTTCATAAAGATAACCTCCTAAAGATGCTGCGCTCTCCTCCGGTTGGATATCCATCTTACCACGATACTGATGATCAAAATTAATACTATCAGAAGGAAAGCCCCTGCCCAGGCTTGCTGCTGCTGGTCCAGGTAAGGAGAGATAGCATAGCGATAAATTTGCAGGGGCAGGGCTGTAATCGGCTTATCAAGACCGTCAAATTCGAAATAATTGCCGAAAGCAGTGAATATAAGCGGAGCGGTCTCTCCAGCGATACGCGCAACTGCCAGCATGATGCCGGTCACAATACCGGTGATGGCTCCGGGGATAACGACTCCAATAACCGATCTCCAGCGAGTGATACCCAGCGCCAGGGCAGCTTCCCTCATCGAATTGGGTACCAGTTTCATGGCTTCTTCGGCCGTTCTGGCAATCACGGGGATCATGATAAAAGCCAGAGCTATTCCGGCGGAGATGGCAGAATATGAATGCAGGGGACGGACGATGATAGCATATGCGAACACCCCTACGACAATAGAAGGCACTCCGGCTAAAATATCCGCTACAAAACGGACAGAAGCGGCCAGTTTGGCGCTGCCGAATTCGGAAAGATACATACCTGTCATGAGGCCTACCGGCAGAGCGATAACGGAAGCAATGGCGATCAAAATCAAGGTGCCGATGATCTCATTCCTCATCCCTCCGCCGAGCTCACCGGCTGGTTTGGCGGCCTGAGTGATAAAGTCGAAGTTGATAAAAGAGATACCCTGTTTAAGGGTGTATCCCAAAATCAGGAGTAGCAGTATAATAGCAATAACGGCTGCACCTGAGCTTAACCCGAGCATCAGGTAGTTAATCCAGCGGCGCCTTTTGTAGCCAATCTCCCTCATCTCATTATTCCTTCTCTGCCTTGATAGCTGTTAAACGCCAGATCAGTAGACGAGCAACAACATTGACGAGCATAGTAACGATGAAAAGGACCAGAGCCAGTTCTACCAGGCTGGCGATAAAAAGTTCACCGGTGGCTTCGCTGAATTCTCCGGCGATTTTACTGGCGATGGTAGTCCCGGGTGAAAAGAGGGAAGCGGTTAGCCTGTAACCGTTACCAATCACCATGGTGACGGCCATGGTTTCACCCAGGGCCCGGCCAAAACCTAAAATGGTAGCTCCGATGATTCCCGAGCGGCAGTAGGGAAGGATAGCCTGGCTGATGGTTTCCCAGCGGGTGGCTCCGAGGGCATACATAGCTTCTCTCTGGGTGTTGGGTACGGCTTTGATGGCGTCCCGGCTAATCGCAGTAATGATGGGAATGATCATGATGGCCAGGATAATGCCGGCAGAGAGGAAACCGATACCGAAAGGAGGACCTTGAAACAGAGGGAGAAAGCCTAAACTTTTACCCAGCCAGCCAAGTTCGGAAGCTCTGACTGCGGGTACCAGAACAAATAAGCCCCAGAGACCGATAATTACACTGGGGATTGCAGCTAACATTTCCACCAGAAAGGAAGCGGAAGACCGCATCCAGGAAGGGGCCAGTTCGGTGAGGAATACTGCGGCGCCCAGACTGATGGGGACGGCAATAATCAGACCTATTAGAGAGCTGAGCAAAGTCCCGAAAATAGCCGGTAAAGCGCCAAATTGCTCGTTGACTGGATCCCAGGTAATACTGCCTAAAAAGGAAATTCCAAACTTGCGGATTGCAGGTATGGCATCCATGCTCAGGATGACTATCATACCGATTAGAATCGCCACTACCACAAGGGCGAAGACTAAGGTCAGTCTCGGAGAGACCCGGTCACTAAGATGACTGAAGCGGCGCAATCTTTCACCCGCTGTGCCTGATCTGTCTAAGGCTGAAATATTTACCTTCATCCATATCTAGAATAACAGCTGGTGTTTAAGAGACATTTAAGGCTATGTTAAGAGAATGTTAAATTTTTGTGGTGCTTAGAGGTATGCTGAAACTGAAGGTTGAACCCTGTCCCTCCTGGCTTTGTACCCAGATCTTCCCGTTGTGGGCTTGAACGATATGCTTCGCAATTGCCAGTCCCAGGCCGCTTCCGGAATTGGATCTGGATTTATCAGCTTTGAAGAATCGTTCGAAGATGTGCGGCAGATCGTCCCTGGATATCCCGATTCCGGTGTCCGAAACATGTACCATTATGGAGTTATCCGTAGCATCAGATTGAATCGTTATTTTGCCCTGTGAGGGAGTGAATTTGATGGCGTTATGAACAATATTAATAATAACTTGTTGTAAGCGCTCTCTGTCGGCCAGAACGAGCGGTAGTCCACCATTCAACTGCAAGACCAGACTGACCGATTTTCGCTCCGCCTGTGGAGATAAATGGCTAACTGCTTCTTGAATCTCCTGATTAAGATTAACCGGTTCCATGTTAAGATGAGTTTTTCCAGTCTCAATGCGAGATAATTCAATTAATTCGTTGACCATCTGCGTCAGACTGTCAACTTCCAAATTGACCCTGTTCAGGAAGTCTTCAGCTACTGTGCTATCCTTGATGGCGCCGTCTTGAAGTGTCTCTATGATAGCTTTAATCGCAGCCAGCGGCGTTCTTAGCTCGTGGGATATGTTACCCACAAATTCCCGGCGCATGGTCTGGAGACCGCGCATTTCGGTCAGGTCCTGGAAAAGTAATAGCGCTCCGGATATCTTGTTAGTCTTTAGAGGGACAGCAATGACCATCAGAAATTTACCGCCGGTCGTATCAATTTGCGCTTTTCGTTCCTGACCGGTATTAATACATTTTTTCAGTAATTCATCGATCTCATAATTTAACAATACTTCTATCAGAGGTTTTTCAATGGCTTTATTCTGTTGGAAATTGAAAAGATGTTCAGAAGCCGGATTGGCCAGGATAATCCGTGTTTTGGAATCTGTCATAATGACACCGTCGGCAATATTGGACAGAATCGCCGCAAGCTTGCTTTTTTCATCCGAAATCGTTGCCATGGTATCACTCAGATTTGAAGACATTTTATTGAAAGCC
>DEUU01000180.1:0-11684 GCA_002362735.1 Dehalococcoidia bacterium UBA3254 | reverse complement strand
GCCCAAGAGTACCCAGCTCGTCCCCGGACTGTATTTCGATTTGCTGGTCTAACCGGCCGGAGGCGATTCTAGCAGCTGCTCGTGTGACCTGTCTTACCGGACGTGTAATCATACGAGTGACCAGGGAGGTTGCCAGTATTACGATAAGAGCCGTGATAATAATTGCAGCAGTTGTGGTTTTAACAGCGTTATTGACGGAATTTTCGACTGAAGTTAAGGGTAATGCCACGCGCGCCACTCCTGCAACGCTGCCATTATTAAGGATTGGGACGGCTACATACAGCATGTTTTGCTGCGTGGTAGTGCTGTAGCGAGTGCTTTTACCGATGCCTTTAGTGAGAGAATCGATTACTTCGGGACGGTAACTATGGTTCTCCATTGTGCGGGGATCTTCCCATGAATCACCCAGAACAGTACCATCTTTGGCAATGATGGTAACTCTGGCCCCGATATCTGCTCCTATAGTCTTGGCAACTGAGTCCGTTCCCGGTGAATTCTCAGGATCGATCAATCCAGGGATTACATCGTCGGCAATGAGTCTGGCTTCATTGGCAAGATATTCTTGCAGATGTTGAAGCTGGACGTTCCTGACGGAATTTATCGAGATGAACCCCAGAATGCCCATTCCTAAAACGACCAGTAATATCAAAGGGACGGTGATTTTCCAATATATGCTGCGAAACAACTCTATACCTCTAGTTTGTAACCGACCCCTCTTATAGTAACCAGACGAACGGGCTTTTCAGGATTTGCTTCCACTTTTTCTCTCAACCACCGGACGTGAACATCCACCGTCCGGGTATCACCGGCAAAATCATAACCCCAGACCTTTTCTAATAAAATATCCCTGCTGAACACCTGACCCCGGTTGCGGGCGAGAAAAGCCAGCAGGTCGAATTCTTTGGGACTAAGATCTAAGGGTACCCCTTCGTTTAAAGCAACATGGCGGGAGAGGTCTATCTCTAGATTTCCGGCCTGAATTCGCTGGATCGTTTTTCCTTCATTCTTATCTGCGGCCTGTTTCAACAATTCGGTCCGGCGGAGCATCGCGCGGATCCTGGCCAGTAGTTCCCTCGTACTGAAGGGTTTGGTCATATAATCATCGGCACCAAGTTCCAGGCCTACGATTTTATCAATCTCTTCTGCTTTTGCGGTCAGCATAATTATAGGTACGATCATTTCCTGACGCAAGATGCGGCAGACTGAAAGTCCATCCATTTTAGGTAGCATAAGGTCGAGAATAATAATATCAGGTTTTTCTCGGCGAGCAATTTCTATGGCTTGCAGCCCGTCAGAGGCAAGAAACGTGTTATAACCTTCTTTTACCAGATTGTATTTCAATACGCTCTGTAAAGTTTGATCATCTTCAACAACCAGGATTTTTTCTGCCAATTAATTACCTTCTACACATTAAACAGGAAGTTAACTACATCTCCATCTTTCACGATATATGTTTTTCCTTCCAGCCGCAGCAAGCCCTGTTTTTTCGCTTCTGCCATACCGCCCACCTTTAACAAATCGGTGTAATGGATTACCTCTGCTCTAATAAATCCTCTTTCGATATCAGTATGGATTTTTCCCGCTGCTTTAACCGCTTCCGTCCCTCGCTTGATCGGCCAGGCCCGGCATTCATCCTCTCCCACGGTTAAAAACGAAATTAAATCCAGAAGCTCATAAGAGACGATGATCGTACGGTCCAGCCCGGATTCCTGCATGCCGAACTCTTTGCGGAAGTCATCCATCGCTTCATCACCCATTTGAGATAGTTCCATTTCCAATTTCCCACAGGAAGCTATAATACGGGTCCTGGGTTTGGCGTAGCGTTCGTTTAAGTCCTTTTCCATCGCCACGGCTTGAGTTAACTGGTCTTCGCCGATATTCACGACAGTCAACAAGGGCTTGGCGGTGAGAAACTGATAATTGCTGATGGATTTTATCTCATCCGCGGAGAGAGTCAATTCGCGGATAGGAATATCTTTCTCCAGATTGGCTTTGATCTTTAATAAAGTGTCCTGCTCCTTCTGGTAAATCAGACGTTCCGCAGGTTTGGCGGCTTTTAAAGAACCTTCCATTCTCTCAAGTCTTTTTTCCAGGATCGCCAGGTCAGAAAAAGCGAGCTCCAAATTCATAGCTTCAATATCTCTTCCTACATCCAGATTACCTTCGGGATGGGGAAGACTCTCATCTTTAAAGGCTCGGACCACATTAACCAGCACATCCACCGTACTGAGCTGGTTGAGGAGTTGACCCCCAATGCCTTTATCTACGGCCATTTCTTTAACTGAAGCTCCGATATCGATATACTTCACTTCAGCGTGAACGATCTTTTTAGGATGGAATATTTCCGCTAACTTATGGATTCGGTCATCCGGGACACTGGCCATGCCGATGTTTGCCTGAGCTTTCGCGGAATAGCCTCCGGTAGCTGCTTTTCCTTTAGTTAAACCATTGAAAATAGTGGTCTTACCGCTTTTGGACAGTCCGACAATTCCTATATCTACGCTCATCTGTCTTCCTTATAAAAATCCAGTTTATTTAATTTGACATATGCTGGAATCCAGTACCATTTTACAATCTGCGTCATTATTGTTCAATTATACGATATGTTAAAATGGTGAGTGAAATGTTAAAGGAGGTCGGTTTGCTTTACATTTTATGGGGTGAAGATGAGTTTTCTATGGAGGAGACTCTCCATCAAATAAAAAGCAGTCTTGGCGATGCTTCTCTTCTTTCTACTAACACAAATGTCATGGAAGGTCAAAAGCTGTCCGTCAACGAGTTAAAAGCCGTGGGTGGAGCAATGCCCTTTCTTTCGCCCAAACGTCTTGTGATTATCAACGGGTTACTGGAGCGTTTTGAGCCCAAAGAAAAGTCCGGACCCTCGAAAAAAGTCAACGGTTCGGGTTCCAAATCAGATGATTCTCAGCTTTTTGCAGATTGTATTCAGAGTTTTCCGGAAAGCACCGTCTTGATTTTAATGGACAAAATTCAAATCAAAAAAACTTCACTGCAAAAGAATGCTTTGTTTAATTTGATTGGACTACATGCTGAAGTCAAGCCATTTCCTTTATTAAAAGGAACCAAACTCTCTCAATGGGTTGAATCCCGGGTAAACAAGGGTGGCGGCGGGATATCCCGTCAGGCTACTAACCTTCTTATGGAAATCGTTGGGGGCGATCTCTATACAATGTCTAATGAAATCAACAAACTGGTAGCTTTTACGCACGGACGCCTGATTGAAGAGAAAGATATCCGGATGGTAGTGAGCGCCTCTCAGGAGGCCGATATATTTACGCTGATTGATTTTATCATGGACCGCCAGGCAGGAAAAGCGGAACATATTTTACATAAGCTGCTTCAAAACGGTATTATGCCACTACAAATTCTGGTACTGCTCGCTCGCCAGGTCCAGACAATCATCCAGGTGAAGGACTTGAAAATTCAGAAAAGGCCAGTGACTGAAATTCAGGTTAAGGTTGGTGTTTTCAATCCTTTTGCCTGGCAAAAAGTGTCCGGTAGGGCGGAAAAATATACGCTGGAAAGGCTTAAAGAGATACATCAAAGCTTGTTAAAGACGGATCTGGCTATCAAGACCGGCCGTTTTGAAGGCGATTTAGCTTTAAATATTCTGGTCGCGGATTTATGCGAAGGTATAGTCGCTTGACAACAAAATCCATCCCATGTTAGTATTGGCTTTCAAGTAGTACCTAGACATTCTAGGTATAATTAAAATCAGATGGCAGAACAAAGTAAAACCGAATACTACCAGCTGTATGTGGGCTTTGAGTTTCCGCCGCAGAGTTACAAATTAGACTCTTCGGTTGTCTCCCTGTATTTAGAAGCTGTTAAAGAGACTAACGACCTGTATCGAAAAGAAGCCCTTGTACCTCCGATGGCGGTTACCGCTTTTGCCATGGCTTCCCTTTCTGAGGCGTTGAAAATGCCTCCCGGCACGATTCACGTCTCACAGGAATTGGATTTTCTTAAACTGGTTTATATAGGAGACACCATTACTTGCTATTCTAAAGTAAGCCGGAAATTGGATAGAGGCGGCTTACGATTAATGAATACAGATATTACCGTCGTGAATCAAAATAAGGAAAATGTCCTCACCGGTAAAGTGGGTTTTGTTCTTCCAGAACCAGCTCCGGATGTAAAAGTTGGGTAGCAGGAATGACGCTTAAAATCTCAGAATCACATATTGGATTAAATTTTCCCGAGTTACAAAAACATATCACTCAGGAAGAGATTAATTGTTATGCTAAAGCTAGCCATGACTTTAATCCGGTACATATCGATGAAGAATATGCCCGAAAAACTCCGGCCGGAGGAACGATTGCTCACGGGATGTTAATTCTGGCCTATGTTTCTCAGATGATGACCGGCGCTTTCGGTAAGAACTGGCTTGCGAACGGACGGTTTAATATTCGGTTCAAAGCCCCGGCTCGCCCGGGTGATGTGATTACCGTTCAAGGCAAAATCAGAAACGTGCAAAAAGAAATTGAGCTGACTTCAGTAATTTGCGATGTCCTGTGCTCTAATCAAAAAGGGGAGATCGTGATTACTGGAGAAGCCGGAGTGAGGATGAAAAACGATGAAAATTTCGATTGATGCCATGGGTGGAGATAATGCCCCTGGAGATGTTGTCAAAGGGACAGTTATTGGAGCCAGAGAATCAGGAATTGGGTTAATATACGTTGGTCAGCAAGATAAAATCAAAGCTGAACTTGCCAAATACAATACGTCCGGTCTTGACATCGAGGTCGTCCATACGGATGAATATCTCGTAGAAGGTGAGCAGCCAGCCTATGCTCTGCGCACTAAACGGCACGCTTCTATCGCCATTGCTACCCGACTTGTGAAAGAGGGTAAGGCTGTCGGCATACTCACTGCCGGACCCACCGGTGGGGTCGTATCCGCGGCTCTGGGCATTCTCGGTATGGTCGAAGGGATCTCCAGACCGGTGGTAGGCGGACCATTCTGTGGTTTTGCTCCCAGGACCGTTATGATGGATCTCGGAGGCAATGTAGATGTTCGCCCTGACCAGCTTCTGGACTTTGCAATCGTGGGCACTGTTTTTGCCAAAAAAGTCCTGGATATCCCTGACCCAACGGTCGCCATACTTAACGTAGGAGCTGAAGAAGGGAAAGGTAATGAGCTGGCGAAAAACAGCTACCCTCTCTTTAAGAAAAGCGGACTGAATTTTATCGGCAACGTGGAAGGTTATGATATCCCGCTTGGTAAAGCGAATGTCATTGTTTGTGATGGTTTCGTCGGAAATATCCTGGTTAAGTTTTTTGAATGTATGGGCAGGATTCAATCCGGGTGGCTGGAAAATAAACTCAGAGGAAAACTATCGGATAACGAGATTAAGGATATTTGTAGTAATTTTCTCAGGGCCACTAATGCCGCTGATACTTCGGGTGGTGGTCCCATCTGGGCCGTAAATGGATTGGTAATTAAAATCCATGGAAGATCGACCTTTGATGATTTTGCCAAGGGTGTCTCTCAAATGAAATTTTTTGCCGAAAAGGACGTTGTCAATTCCCTGAAATCCGAGTTAGTGTCCATCAGGTCCAAATTAAATATTCAGAATCCGTGAATATTTCAGGGATAATTCTGAAAAGATTGTAGTCAGATTTAAATAAAAGGAGTCTAAAAATGACCATTGACAAAACAGCAGAGGTTGAAGAAACTTTACGTAAGATCGTGGCCAAAATTACACGTAATGAGAATGTCGTTCTGACGCCGACTACCACCTTTAAAGAGTTAGGGGCTGATTCACTGGATGTAGTCCAGGTGATGGTCGCCCTTGAAGAAGCATTCGATATTGAACTTGTGGACGAGGAGATGAAATCCCTCACTAACATGGGTGGATTTATCGACTACGTTAAGAAGAAAGTTGCAGAAAAGAAATAGGGGTTAAACATGTCACTAAAAGGTAAAGTGGCTCTGATCACGGGAGGTTCTCGAGGTATAGGCAGAGCCATTACTTTAAAATTAGCCTCTGAGGGAGCGGACGTAATTATCAACTATTTCCGTCGTACTTCCCAGGCGGAGTTAACGGCTGAGGAAGCTCGCAGAAAGGGTGTTAGCGCCTATCTTATCAAGGCGAACGTTGGTGAACCGGAAAAAATAGATGTTATGTTTCAGGAGATCGAATCTAAATTTGGGAAATTGGATATTCTGATCAGCAACGCTGCTTCCGGTGTAGCTCGCCCGGCCATGGAGCTGGATCCCAAAAGCTGGGAATGGACCATGGATATCAATGCTCGGGCATTTCTGCTCTGTGCTCAGAAAGCGGTCAGATTGATGCCCGCTGGAGGGCAAATCGTCAGTATTTCAAGTCTCGGTTCTCATCTGGTAATGCCGGTTTATT
This sequence comes from Dehalococcoidia bacterium UBA3254, assembly GCA_002362735.1. The sequence goes on along the minus strand of DEUU01000180.1, from coordinate 5,305 downwards.
CGGCGGTGGGTGTTTCGAAAGCAGCGCTCGAGGCTTTAACCCGCTATCTGGCGATAGAACTGGCTCCTGATAATATCCGGGTAAACTGTGTGTCTGCCGGGGCAGTCGAGACCGAGGCTTTAAAGATTTTTGCTAACGATGAGACCTTTAAGAAATTCAAGACTGTGCAAAATACTCCGGCCGGCAGGATGGTCTTACCGGAAGATATTGCGAACCTGGTCTATTTTCTTTGTAGTGATGACTCTTATATGATCCGGGGTCAGGTCATTACGATTGATGGTGGATACTCGATATCTCCCCTGACTCCAGGGATACTATGAATTGAAAGGATACTATTCCATTGAATTATCAAAAAGTAGTGATTACCGGTCTGGGTGCAATCACTCCCATAGGATTAAATGTTGAAGAATACTGGAATGGGTTGGCAGGAGGAAAAAACGGTATTGCTCCCATTACGACTTTCGATATAAGTAAGTATTCCGTTAAAATAGCTGCCGAAGTTAAAGGCTTTAAACCGGAAGATTACGTTCCCTTGAAGCGAGTAGATCGTACCTCTCGTCCTACCCACTTTGCAATTGCCGCTGCAAGGCAAGCTATCGAGAATGCCAAATTGGATTTAAACCGAGAGCGGAGGGAGCGGGTTGGTACGGTTATCGCTACCGGAGGGATGTCCTCTTTACTGATAGACCAGGCAGATAATTTAATTAAAAAAGGCCCGAATCGCATAGACCCTCTCCTGGCCAGTAAAGTGGGAGCCAATATGGTGGGCGTTCAGGTTGGTCTGGAATTCGGTCTCAGAGGGCCGAATACCACCGTAAATAGCGCTTGCGCCAGCGGAAGTGATTCATTAGGGTTGGCCTTAAACCATATTCGAATGGGTCATGCAGATGTCATGATTGCTGGTGGCGCTGATGCTTCAGTTACTCATATAGCCATTGCCGCCACGGGTATTGTTGGGGCATTAACCCGGAATCCGGACCCGGAGACAGCTTGCCGCCCGTTTGATTTAAACAGGAATGGCTTTGTTTTCGGCGAAGGCGCTGGAATGCTGGTCCTGGAGAGCTATGATCATGCCCTGCAGAGAGGAGTGCCGATACTGGCTGAACTGGCTGGCGCAGGATGGTCGTTTGATGCTTTTAATGATACCGCCCCTTATCCTGAGATTGAGGCGGTGGCGATGAAAATGGCTATTCAAGACGCCGGAATTTCACCGGAAGATGTTGATTATATTAATGCCCATGGTACCAGTACTCAGCTTAACGATAGCTCGGAGACAAAGGCGGTCAAAATGGTATTCGGTCAGCGAGCTTATCAAATCCCTATGAGTTCTAACAAATCGATGATTGGCCATCTGGCGACTGCGGCTGGCTCGGTTGAAGCAGTGGCGACGGTCTTGACCATTTTGAATGATGTCATTCCGCCGACTATTCATTATGGGACTCCGGACCCGGCTTGCGATCTGGACTATGTCCCGAATACAGCCCGCCAGCAGAAAGTTAAGGTTTGTCTCTCAAACTCATTCGGTCTAGGGGGCCAAAATTGCTGCCTGATAATTAAGAGGATGGAGTAAAAATGGACGGAGAATTGGCCGGTAAAGTGGCAGTTGTAACCGGGGCCTCTCGCGGACTTGGCCGCGGCATCGCTATCAAATTGGCGTCTTTGGGAGCCAAAACAGCGATTAACTACCTGTCCAATGACGAAGAAGCAGAAAAAGTTGTTCAAATTATTATCGGTTCGAATGGTGAGGCATTTGCTATTAAAGCTAATGTTGCCGACAGTGAAGCGGTAAAAATTATGATGCGCCAGATCGTTGAAAAATGGGGAAAGATCGATATTCTGGTCAACAACGCCGGTATTACACGGGATGGACTTCTTCCCCGTATGACAGATGAAGCCTGGGATGAAGTAATCAACATCAATCTCCGGGGTGCTTATCTGTGCACCAAATATGCTCTCCGTTCGATGATGAACCAGCCGTGGGGACGGATTATTAATATTTCTTCGCTGGCTGGCATTTCCGGAAATATGGGACAGGCAAACTATTCCGCCAGCAAAGGCGGTCTTATCGCCTTTACTAAATCGGTCGCCCGGGAAGTGGGTTCACGTAATATCACCGCCAACGTAATCGCTCCCGGATTTTTTCTCACAGATATGACCAGAAAACTTCCTCAGGAAACCAGGGACGCAATCGTAGCGCGGATTCCATTAAAGCGCTACGGCACTTCGGAAGATTTGGCGGAGTTAGCAGCTTTTCTTGCCAGTGAGCGTTCAAACTACATAACTGCCCAGGTTATCTGCATCGACGGCGGAGTAATGTAATCTGGGTAATATTGTATTGATTCAAATAATGTGCTATCTTTTAATCACAAACGTTGAAGTTGAGGTCTCTAATGCAGATTAGAAAAACCTACCAGAACATAAATCCGACCCTACTGTATGACGAGATCAAAGAATTCGTCCAGAGACAGGGAGTGACTCTGAATCAAAACCGACTGGATGCCTATTCGATTCCTACGGATTCATCTTCATTTATTTATCGAGGTACTTTGACCTTTAATGTCCAAGGTAAGGAAGGACTGCGGGTACATATCATTGGGACAGACAAAGGTGAAACCAAACTGGTTCTTGATTCGGATGATGTACTCTTCCCCAAAGATAAAATAACTGCTTTGGAAGATGACCTGAACTTTATGCTGGGATCATACGAGCCCGGGGAATAGACCGGTAGCACTAGGGGATAAGCTATATATCAATCTGCTTCTTATTCTGATATTATAACTTGATTATTAAGACGCTCCGTGTTTCCCGATGTTGCATCTTCCCTGAAGACTATCCAGCATCTGGTCGTAGGCTTGCGTGAAAGACAGTACTCCCTCTCTTAATAGCTGTGCCGTAACTGCGTTCAAGTCGATATTAAATTTCCTGAGTGTCTTAAGGTTGTTGTCCGCTTCCTGTACTCCTTCCAGGATAGATAGCCTCGGTTTCCCATGTTCCAGAAAGGCCTTCAGCGTAGCGAGAGGAATCGTGTTGATCGTATCCGGACCGATAATCTCTTCAATATAAATCACATCTGAATATTTTGGATTTTTGGTGCCGGTGCTTCCCCAGACCAGTTTTTGGACTCTTCCCCCACGGATTTTTTGCTTATCGAAAGTTTGGCCATAAAATATTCCGTAACATTTTCGATAGACCATTTTGGCGCAGGCGACCGCGATTTTCCCCCTCAAGTCGAGTGCTTCCGAAGAACCGGATTTCTCCAGAGCTTTATCCACCATCGTATCAATCCGGCTGACGAAGAAAGATGCCACGGAGGATACATTCTGAGGGTCCGGATTACCTTCCAGACCCCGAATATAGGCAAAAGCGACGTCATTATATTGTGACTCGGAGAAGATCAGAGTAGCATTAACATTAATTCCCTGCGCTATAAGGGCTTCAATAGCCGGGATTCCCTGAGGAGTAGCCGGGACTTTAATCATCAAATTAGGGCGGCTGACAAGTTTCCAAAGACGTTGAGCTTCGACGATCGTGTTTTCAGTGAGGTTCGATAAATGTGGCGAAACCTCCAGACTGACAAAACCATCGGTACCTCTGGTAGAGTCATATATTGCTCGCAGGCTGTCTGCTGCCATCCGAATATCTTCCAAGGCCAGTTTTTCGTATAGTGACGAGACATCAATCCCGGGTTGAAATTTAAGGAGTTCATTAATCGCTTTATCGTAATCACTGGTCTCACAAATTGATTTTTGGAAGATAGAAGGATTGCTGGTGACGCCGGTGACTCCCTGATCAATCAAATTGTTTAGTTCGCCACTGGTCAGGAGACTGCGGCTAATAAGGTCCAGCCAGATGGATTGTCCATATTTCTGTAAAGATTGGATTGGATTCATTGATTCCTCCGTTTACTTTACTAAACTTCTCGCCAGCGCTGCAGCTCCTATTACTCCCGATTTATTACCCAGGGCTGCGGTAGTAATGCGGAGCTTTTCGACCGGAGTCTGCAGGGCTTGAGCCCTGACCCGGGCGTCTACTGCGGGTACAAGATCTGTAAGTCCCAGTATTACGCTTCCGCCTAAGATAATCAGACATGGGTTAAAGGCGTTTACAATCGTCACAAGACCGGCAGCCAGATATTTGGCGGTGTCTTTAATCAATCTATGTGCCAAAGGGTCGCCGTTTTTATAAGCCTCTGCAACGGTGATTGAGGATATTTTGCTGATATCGCCAGCCAGTTCAACCAGAGCATTTCCGGCTTGAGGGTTGGCTCTGACGGCATCCTGGGCTCTTTCCGCAATCCCCCATCCGCCGGCATAAGCTTCCAAACATCCATCATTGGGGCAATGGCATTTCCGGCCTCCCGCTACCACCGTCATGTGTCCCAGTTCTCCGGCGGTATTCTGGCAACCTTCCAGGAGTTGTCCGTTGCTTACAACGCCTCCGCCAATACCCGTCCCTAAAAATAGACAGACCAGATCATTGACGCCTTTTCCTGCCCCATGCTGCCATTCGCCCCAGGTGATTACACGGACATCATTATTCACCGAGGCCGTGATTTTTAATGCGGCTTCTAATTTCTCCTTTATCGGTACATCATGCCAATCCGGTAAATTCGGAGAGCGGCGGACAATGCCCCGCTCCTTATCTATTTGCCCGGCCACCCCGATCCCAATTGCGGAAGCTGTTTTCCCGGATTGACTGATACAAATCCGGGCTGAATCGATAACATCCGCGATGGCTTTGTCAGGGTCTTTGCCAGGGTCAATATAACGATAGTACGAAGTTATGATGTTACCGGCGGCGTCAACCAGAGCAGTATCAATTTTGGTGCCTCCGATATCCACGCCAATCGTGAAAACATCATCAGTTTTTGGATTCATTGGAATACTCCCGGAAGTTGGGCTTCACTTAATTAATAATAACCTTTAATAATGAAATTGACCAGAGTGAGTTAAGATTAAAAACTGTCCCGGATTGGCAGGAAAAGAAAAACCCGGGGTTTCTGCTTTAGCTTCTCTAATGAATGCTGCCTACGTATGTTTGAAAAAAAGAGCTCCCAGAGGCGGTAGGATTAGATTAAGGGAGAAGGGCTGTCCATGGTAGGGTTTAGGTTCAGCCATTGTCATTCCTGCGTTGCCGATACCGCCGCCTCCGTAATCCTTTGCATCGCTATTCAGGATCTCTCTCCATTGCCCGCCGAAAGGTGCTCCCACCCGATAATTTCTCTGAATAACCGGGGTAAAATTGAAAATCATCAGAATCACTTCATCGGGCATGCGGCCTCGTCTTAGAAGACTTATTGTACTGT
>DEUU01000284.1:5034-5690 GCA_002362735.1 Dehalococcoidia bacterium UBA3254 | reverse complement strand
GCATAGGTTGCATACGATTCATCATTCCCCATTCGATCATCTTGACCTGATGGATACCGGGCTTGCCCAACCCCTGCATGCCTAAGAGCATTGGCTCAAGCCGTCCGTTTTCTGTGGAGAACGGTACCCGTATGCCAGGACCTCCATTACCGTGTAATGTGGTTGCCGGGTTGGCTGCCCAGTGTCTGGCTAACGCCTTAATCGTCCATTCAGGAATGGTTGTCTTTTCAGATGCCCAGGCAGGCGTTTTAGGAATACCATCTTCTTTTCCCAGAACGTATTCTTCAAACTTGTAGAAACCGTATGAGTGTGCGGCAATATACTCTTTATCGTAAGTTCCCTCGGTAATCCAGATATAGGCTATTGCCAATTGAAGAGCAGCATCCGTACCAGGTCTGATAGGGATCCACTTGTCAGCATGAACTGCAGCTCCGTAGTTCACATCAGGGCAAATGTATACAGACTTGATTCCGATCGACGTCCACCAGTAACACAGGCGGCTGGCCATCTGTCCATCAAGTGCCAGGGGAGTCGTTTCCGGATCGCATCCCCAGAATAGAAGGAGCTTGCTATTCTCGGCAATATCAGACATTACATTGGTAGTCGGTACTTGCTCCCCTAAGGGCTCCATTCCCCAGACATGCTTGGCTCCCCAG
>DEUU01000284.1:0-4797 GCA_002362735.1 Dehalococcoidia bacterium UBA3254 | reverse complement strand
CCCCAGTACCACCCTTCCCAGCTGTCCGGGTTCCGGGTTTGTAATGTATACCCTCCCAGCAACTCGAGAAGTTTAGTACCGCAGCCATGAGCGCTATGGACCGTTTTCATCTCTCCGTGTCCATCCATCTGGGCAAGTATGGCATAAGGCCCATAATCCTTGATGATTCTTTTCATCTCTTTCGCTATTAATTTCAGGGCCTCATCCCAGGAAATCCTGACGTATTTGCTCTTGCCCCGGTTCTGTGGATTTCTCTCACTCTCGGGGTTCCAGTCAACTCTCTTCAAGGGGAAAAGAACGCGGTTTGGAGAATAGGTCCGTTTTTTATAGGCCAGGCTGTATGGGCCCAACAGCGCCTTCATACCTGGTTCCAGGGTCTTTCCATGTGCCTCCATCTTCCAGGGATTAAAGCTCTTCTGATCGTATTTCCAATCAAAATGTAAAGGTCTTACCCTGACTATTTTCCCATCTTTGATATCCGCCACAGCGGAATTGGCATTGGGACCAAAACCGAGGCTGATTGGAATTGACTTCTCCTTCTGAATTGAGACGCCAGGTTTTTCTTCAGACACCATAAGTTCACTCCTCATTTTCAAATAAATACTAGTTGGTCAATCATGAATTAACAGGTAAAGACGCTCTAACCTTTCCGAGCATCTTGATTTGTAAATTGTCGGCAATTCCGATTGGGCCCTCACACCGCCTCTTTTCTCAGGCTTTTAATTTCTTCAAATATGTCCAGGTTTATGGAATTCTCTTCAGGCTTGTTTTTAAGTGTCTACCTGTGCTTTTTTAAATTAGTTTATTTTTGCATTTTACTGTCAGCCCTATTATAATATCTTTTACAATCTTATAAGTAAAATAGGATTAAGTTCTACCGTTTAGAGAAGAAAAATTCCCGCGCGTAGTGAAATTGAATTACCTGGAAATAATTTTATTATTAAATAGACCCTTAAAAGAAAATCAGGATTATTTTAGCTAATGATTTTCAAATAATGCATCAAGACAAAAAAATTGTGTTTAGAAACCTGGTCATTTATTATTTCAAAACCTTATCAACTTTCCTCGAGGTTATTAATCATACTTAAACGGGTTGCCAAAGGCACTCCAAACAAAGACATCTCCTTAAATCTGAATAAAAGTCTACGCAGCGTATAAGCCAACCTGAATAACGTTTTTGGAAATGGGTGCAGTTTCTAAAACTGAAGCATGATAAATGGTCAATCTAACAATAAAAAAACTAAAAAGAAACATCATTATAGGTAATCCTCATTTCTGGGCAATTGCTTTCATTACTCTGATACTGGTTTTTATCTACAGCGCCTGGCCCTGGAGCCATTGGAAAATGGATTACGGCATTTGGCAGCACTTCGCCTGGCTTTCTTCGTTTTATGGGTTATCCACAATAGAAATAACTAATCACATCGTCGGAATTCTATTATTAATACCCATCATCTACGCAGCTCTGATATTTTCGTGGCAAGGCGCCCTCGTGGTCTGTTTAATATCATTTGCCAGAGTACTGCCTATTATTATAGGAGTCTGGTCAGTAAGCTCTTTAATGGTCAATATAGCTGCCTTACTGATACCCTTATTACTCTCATCTATAACTTCAATTGAATTACAGTGGCGGAGAAAGGAAAGAAAAGTGTTTTTTGAAAGAGAAGCGGAGCGCAAACTATATATTTCGAAGGTCTTTGAAGCTCAGGAGAATGAACGCAAACGGATTGCAATGAATATTCATGATGACACGATCCAGACATTATTAGCGATAGCTAACAGTGCTGAATCGATGGTACGGTCTAATAGTATTGATATCGCCCAGGTCAAATCCAAATCTGCCTTGATAAGGGATACAACTCTAAGCGCAGCCGATAATATGCGCAAGATAACTTTCGAATTAAGGCCGAGTATTCTGGATAATCTGGGCTTAATCCCGGCTTTAAGGTGGTTGGTAGACCGAATGAGCGTAGAGAATAACATTAATGCGCAGATTACTGTAAATGGAGATGAGCGTAAATTATCTCCCCATACTGAAGTTTTAATATTTCGAGTAGTACAGGAAGCTTTAAATAACGTCAAGCGACACTCGAAGGCCAGCGAGTTGAATGTTAACCTTGAGTTTAACTCTGAAAAGCTAAAGATAACCATTCAGGATAATGGACAGGGGTTTAGCCCGAAAAAAGAAATGGGCAATTATGCCTCCAAGGGTAAATTGGGGTTGGTTGGAATGCAAGAACGCATTGGTTACCTTGGAGGATTGTTTAAAATTCATTCTAACCCGGGCAAAGGAACCCAAATTTTAATTGATATAAAATGCTAGCAACCATTAAGTCGCTCTAAAAGCTTAATACTGCCTCAACTGAAAGCCAGAATACCTTCTCTTTAATATCCATTTTTTCTTTTTCAGATAGCTCCCTGCGATTCCACTGTTCTCCGCAAACGTCGTCAGCTGACTCCAGATATTGCCCGAATGTAACATCCCGAAATGATGCTACGGCTGCCAGTGCAGCGCACTCCATTTCAACGGTTAAACAACCCTCAGACATTCTTTGCTTGATCTTGTTTCTGGTCTCGCGAAACAGACCATCAGTGGTCCACGTTCGCCCGAGGGTATAATCGAGCTTATGTTTTACAAGGATCATTTCCAATTTCTTCACTACTTCAGGATTGATTTGAATATACCTTGAAGGAGGTTGGTAATGAAAAGATGTGCCTTCATCTCTCAGGGCTGAAGTTGGTATGACAACCGATCCGGTTTGGATATCTGATCGAAGAACGCCAGCTGAACCACAGGCTACAAATTTTCGATAACCCAACGCGATAAAAATTTCCAAAATGATAGATGCAACTGAAGCTCCTATACCCGGGCAAATCACAGTAACAGGTTTGCTATAATCGGCTATTTTATAAACAGTTGAAACAAACGGAGCGAGGTTTAGACCAGTAATCGGTTCCAAAACATTATCCGCTACCAGCTTTTTAACTAATAACGGATATATCGGCATTACACAATATTCTGATAAACCAGCCTTCCGGAAAAAATTAGAAGCCTCTAAGATCGCTTTTTTATCTGGATCGAACTCCGTTAAAGGTAAAATCTCCATTATGCCAGTCCTCGGTTATGGGACCAGGGCGGGTTTGATATCGGTACCTGCAACCATGGAAGCAAACGCGGTGTTAATTTCCTCCAGACTGTATTTATGGGTAATGATCGCCCCAAAATTGAATCTCTGGCGATTGTTCTTAATAATCTGTAAAGCTTTATAGTAATGGCTAATATCAGCCGAACATTGCCCTATTATCTCCATGTTTTTCCAGACGATGGCAGCGGGGCTCATCTTTATAATACCCTGGGGAGAAGTCTGCCCAATTACCAGATACCTCCCTCCACGGCGCATCATATCCATACCTTCCCCAAAAGCTGCCGGCACACCGGAAGCTTCAACCACAATATCCGCCCCCCGACCATCAGTGAGAGCCATTATTTTTTCATTACGCTTAACAGAGTCAGGATATTCTTCAATATTAATGCCCTCATCTACTCCCCATTTTTTTGCCAGATCCAGTCTCACCTGCGGGGCACCAACGGCAATAATTTTTCCGGCTCCGCCGATCTTAGCCAGGATAATGGAATATAATCCTACCGGTCCTACACCCTGAACCACCACCGTGCTTTGCATCCCCAATCCGGATAACCTTTCAAAAGCGGCTACCGCCGTCCTGAAAGCACAGCATACCCCCACCACCTCTTCATTGGTAAGCCCATCCGGTATTTTAACAACATCGGCTTTAGGAACCACATATTCATATTCAGCAAAGGAACCGGTGAGGGAATAATTATAGCCGTAGCCAAACCGGTTTACACATAGAGCCGGCTGTTTCAATACTTTACAGAAATAGCATTCGCCGCAATCAACATGCGCCCACATGATGCGATCCCCTTCAGTTAAAGGCGCACCGGCACAATCATGGGTTCGCCCCTGACCTAATTTCAAAATTTTGCCCACTGTTTCATGTCCCGGTACCAGGGGCAATGGGGCTCTCCGTCCCAAATCTCCTTTCCATTGATGAATATCTGTTCCACAGATACCTGCCATTTCTACTTTCACCAGAATCCCACGCGGCTCCACTTCGGGAATAGGAAGGTCTTTTATCTCAAGGGGTTTACCAAAATCTACCAGAACTGCCGCTTTACTCTTTTCTGGAATCCGTACCATCTTAAAATCTCCTTATTAAACAGTTAGTTGATTCAAAACTTTCATTTTGTCATCAGATTGGGTAACCATAAAGCCGTCTGAGGGAAAGCAATATAAATCGCCATCGTCATAATTAAGGGAATGATAAACCAGAGAACACCGCGGAAAATCTCTCCCATACTGGTCTCAGGTAACAGCCCTTTCAATATGAACAGGTTCATCCCGTAAGGAGGCGTTATCACCGAAATCTCCAGGTTCTGTACCTGAAGGACGCCAAACCAGATCGGATCAAATCCTAAACCAACAATTACCGGATAGATGATTGGCAGTGTAATGATCATAATTGAGAGGGAGTCCATAAAACAACCCACCACAAAGTAGAAAATCATTATGATAATCAAGATCAATAAAGGTGGAATACTCAACCCTACTACCCAGGAGCTAAGCATCGGAGGTAACCGCGTAATTGATATCATATTTCCGAATAGCATGCCGCCTACCAGTATGAAAAGGATCACACTGGTAATCCCCGCTGAGTCAAGTAAAACTCTGAATATCGAACGGGCGCTCCCTTTTCGCAAAGCCACAACTGCAATAA
>DEUU01000327.1 GCA_002362735.1 Dehalococcoidia bacterium UBA3254 | reverse complement strand
AAGCATAAAACAGCCCCTAATCCGGTTCTGACCACTTTGCGCTATTTCCGCAAAGAGTATGAGTCACATATTAAAGATAAGAAATGTCAGGCTGGAGTGTGTAAATCTCTGGTCACTTACTCGATTGATTCCCAAAAATGTACCGGTTGCGGGGTATGTTTAAAGGGATGCGTTCACGGAGCGATTACGGGCGAAAAGAAGAAAGCGCATCTCATCAACACTCAACTTTGCCAGAAATGCGGAATCTGCCGCTCGGAATGCAAGTTTGATGCCATAATAGTCGGTTGAGAAAGCGAGGTATATAGATGCAGCAGCGTATTAATGTGAATATTGACGGAGCTATTATTCGCGCGAATAAGGGGTCAAGCGTACTGGATACAGCCATTGAATATGGCATTTGTATTCCACATCTGTGTCACGTTCCCAATCTGTCCGATATAGGCGCTTGCCGGTTGTGTATTGTCGAAAATATCGTCGACGGCCGTTCCAGAATTACCACTTCCTGCACGCTAAATGTTCAGGAAGGGATGACAATCCTGACCAACACTGAAAAAATCAGGAGACTTCGTCGTAACCTTGCCGAATTGCTGGTAGCTCAAGCTCCGAATTCCCGGGCCATTCAGGATGTTGCGGTGCGCTGTGGCGTCAAACAGGTCCGTTACCCATTCCGCAATGAAGATTGCGTTTTATGTGGACGCTGTGTTCGGGTCTGTACCGAGGTCTGGAAAGCCAAGGCAATCGGCTTTGTTGGAAGAGGAAAGGAACGCCATATCGATTTCCCATTCGGCGTTCGTCCCGACTTTTGCAAACATTGCGACAACTGTCTCCAGGTCTGCCCCATGACTATAACACCCTGTACCGGTCCCATGAAGGCCGGACAGGAGCGCCTTTGCGGTGGTTGCGAATCTCAACTATTGACCAACGAAAATGCTCCGGGCAGCTGTGTCTGGTGTAAACTGGGAGAGGGAATTGGCTGCGGCCGCTACGCCTGAAGTCTAAGTTGTCTCTACCCAGCCGTTAAAGCGTAATCCGGAAGCTGGATCATACTCTCTGGTGAAGGCTTCCGGATATTTCTTTTTCCATTCTTCCATCTGGGTCATGGTTACCTTTTCTACCTCTACCAGATAGCCGCTGCTCGCCATTCCCACGCAGTTCTTAGAAGTCACTCCATAGGGTGATATCAAATTAATAGCTCCCCCCCTATCCAGTTTGTCCGGGATAATCCAGTCACAGCGAGCCCCGTGGTCAATATAGACTACTCCGGGCATGATTCTCTCCCAGACCCTGGCTCCAGCCAGAACCATACCCCGCTCATTGAAGATCTTCACAATATCTCCATCCTCAATACTTCTGGCTTTAGCGGTCCATGGATGAATCCACAAAGGTTCGTATAAATAACCGTCCCAGGCTTTCACCTTGCAGGTAGGAGTTTCCCTCGTCCAGGAGATATCATCACATTGGGAATGTACTCTCCATCTTCCATGGTTAGAGATTACCAGTAAAGGATATTTTTCAGTCCGTTTACTGGAGAGTCTCTCATCATGAGTCTCGCTCTTTTCGATCCATTTGGGAATCGGCGGTCTCTCCATGTCATCCGGAAAGTACTGTGCCAATCTGGCAGAGTAAAACTCCAGCTTGCCGGAGGGGGTAGGGAGAGAATTCTTTATCGGGTCTTCATAGAACTTCCTGAACCCGGGCGGGTCCTGCTCCCAGTCTTTAGCAGTAGGGAAAACAACATACTCTTTTGATTCAAATTCTTTCCAGCTAATCAGGTCTGGTAAACCAATGATATTAAAAAACTCTTTCTCGACTTCAAGGTTACTTTTACCTTCCGTCAATTCATTTTCCAGCCCCATTTTTTTTGCGACCTCCACGACCACCTCAAAGTCAGTTCTGGATTCACCGATGGGAGGAATAGCCCGTTTCTGAAGGGTTACGGTGGAAGGCTGGAGACTTTCTCGAATATTGGTGACCATGTCCTCCATTTCCAGGGTAGTATTGGAGGGTAAGATAATATCTGCGATGAGACAGTCATTTTCCAACCAGGGATGCTGAGCAACAATACATTCGATCTTGGGGCTCCTGAGGGCTTCGACAGTCTCATTCCCGTGGTTCCAGCAAGTGGTGCGGCAGGGAGTGTCTGTCCAGACCATATGGATTTCAGTACCGCCGTTCTCTTTGGGAATGGGATAGGTGTATTTTTTGAACTGGTCCTCCACCGGTTCACGGAAGGCGCCTGATCCCCAGTATGAAATCGGTGGATGGAGAATGGCTTCCTGTATTAGAGTCTTGGGAATGCCCTGTTTTGCCAGGAAACGGGGAGTTATTTGATGAGGCTGGTATAGACGTTTCATGGAGGCCATCTTGGGGACGACGGTATAGCTGTTGGCAGTGCCGATGCCGACCGCCCGGGGAGTGCCCCGGTAAGTGATCTGGCACTGGTGAATACCTGGTCCTCCCAGTCCCTGCATACCCAGCAAGACGCATTCCAGTCTGGCCGGCTCATGGGAGTAAGGGCCTCTTATAAAAGGTCCTCCGAAATAATGAGCTATAGTAGTCCTTTTTGATGCCCAATCCCTCGCCAGAGCTTTGATGGTCCATTCCGGGACACCGCATTTAGTTGAAGCCCATTCCGGGGTTTTGGGGACTCCATCTTCCTTGCCCAGAACGTAGTCTTCGATTTTATCCATACCGACCACATGAGTTTTTACATACTCTTTATCATAAGTACCTTCTTTGATCCAAATGTAAATGATAGCCAGTTGCAAGGCTGCATCTGTATTAGGCAGGATAGGTATCCATTTATCTGCATGCACTGCGCAGCCATAGTTTACATCCGGGCAGATGTAGACCTGTTTAATGCCCGCTTCTTTCCAGAAATAGCATAAACGGGTAGCTGCCTGGCCGGTAAAGCCCCAGGGGGTTGTCTCCGGGTCTCCTCCCCAGAAGATAACCAGTTCACTGTATTCGGTGATATCTTTAACAATGTTGTCGGAAGGGGACATCATTCCCACATTTCCATTACCCCAGACATGTTTGGACCCCCAGAACCATCCCTCCCAGCTATCCGGATTGCGGACCTGCTGCGTGTAACCTCCCAGCTTGTCGAGAAGCAAAGTCTGGCATCCGTGAGGTGGGTTGAGGGAACGGCACTCGGCATGGCCGTCACCCTGGGCCAGAATTGATAAGGGGCCGTAGGCTTTAATAACCCTTTTAATCTCTCCGGCGATGATATCGGTGGCTTCATCCCAGGAGATCCGTTTGTATTTACTGATGCCTCTATTCTGGGGATTTCTTTCACCGTTGGGGTCCCAGTCCACTCTTTTTAAGGGATATTTAATCCGGTTGGGAGAATAAGTCCTCTTTTTATAGGCCAGTGAAAAAGGGGGTGGCAGTGATTTCATCAGCGGCTCAAGCGTCTTTCCGTTCCGGTTTAGTTTCCAATTATTAAACTGTTTTTTATCGAACTTCCAATCAAAATGTAAAGGCCGGATCCGGATGATTTTCCCATCCTTAACATCTACGGCGCAGGGTACACCTCCCCCCGTAACTCCCCCCAGGCTAAGAGATTTAATAACTGTTTTTGCGGATTCCATGAATTCTCCTGTAAGCTCAAAAATTGTTCGTTGGATCTGCTGAAATCGAGGTTAGTGGTCTGATATCGATCCAGGCCATTATAACATGGATGCCTGTCCGAACACGAAGATAATGTCCGATGTGAGAGTGTACAATCCCATCTGCGACAACCTCCTCCCGCTCCTCTTTAACCCGCCCTTTACCCGCGAGATTTTTGTCATTGACGCTGTTCTATTGCTTACTGAATTAACAGCTAAGATAACATTGTCACCGGTAGGAAAGATGCTCAGGTCGGCTGGTAGCTGAATTGATAGTGATCAGGTGTCAATTCCGCTTAGTTTCCCCCAGGGTTTCCAGCTTTCCAGACTATACTGGCGGATGAAATATTCGTTTACCCATTGTGAATACGCTTCCAATTTATCGGGGTCCTTGTTTTCCCTCAGGTAACGGGATATGGCTATACCAGCTTGTTCTCCACTGGCTAAGGCAGCGGTCATTCCTTCCCCGGTAAAAGGGTTGACCAGACCTGCAGCGTCTCCGCAGCTTACGATTCCGCATGGATGATGCCGCGGTGATCTCGTACCACTCCAGAGGGGTTCCCAGCCTCCCCTCCATTTTCCAAATCGCCGGGCTCCAAAGTGGGCTAACAGGTCCTCGCCCATACCTTTGAGATTAATATTAGGCTTTTCCGACCGCAGCCAGACACCTGAATTAACCGTTTTCTCAGATACAGGAAATATCCAGCGGTAACCCGGCTGACAGGATTCCAGGAATTGAAAAATGAGAGAATCTCCAGCAGCCATCTCCGCATAGGCAGAAATAGAAACCCCTTTGACAGGACTGCCGTCTATGCCCAGATTACAGGAGAGTTCGTTTGCGGACCCGGTAGCGAGTATCACAGCATCGCCTGTAACATCATCCAGGTTTCCGTCTTTTAGTTTCAAAGATAACTTCATTTCTCCTGACTGATCTGTTGTGAGGCCGGTAACGGTGGTCTTATATTGAATTGAAACCAGGGAGCTAATGGTATTTCGGATTTCCTGATCGATAATTTTTCGCGGCACCACCCATCCTTGATTCTGTTCATTATCAAAACGCCAGAATAATGTCTCGTTTTGATAAAGGTCAACATTATGAAAGCGGCGTCCTCCCAGGGCTTGAATCCGGTCGCTTCCAATTCCAAACCGGCCTATCAGGTTAATGGCGGAGGGGACCAAAGCATCGCCGCAGGTCTTATCTTTCCCGGGCTGACCGCTTTCTACGACGGTCACATCTATTGAATCTCCTGCCAGACGATAAGCTGCTGCGCATCCGGCGGGCCCTCCGCCGACCACAATCACTTTTAGTTTTTTCATTACTAACAGGATATTCCATTTATCATTTAAATATCAATCAAAATATTACCTTCAGGTATTATTTACTTATCAGAATTAAGAGTTTATAATTACCGCCAGAAGATCATGGAGAAAATGAGATGGAAAAGTATACCCGTGCCGAAGCTCTGGTTGAATTCTTAAATGCCAATGGTATAGATACGATTTTTTTTAATCCGGGAATAGATTCATCACCAGTCCAGGCAGTGATCTCTCAAAAAAGGTCAGCAAAAGAAAAATCTCCGCGCCTGATACTTTGTTTACATGAATCGGTAGCTATGTCCGCCTGCATCGGACACTATATGGTATCCGGTCACCCACAACTGGTAATGGTGCACGGCGAATTGGGCACCTTACAAATAGGGGGTGCCATACATAATGCTCAATGGGCTCGCGTTCCGGCGGTACTAATGGCCGGTTTCTTTCCTCAGGGAGAGCGCGTAAACTGGCAGGGCGAACCTTATGACCAGGGGTATATTGTCAGGAATAACGTGAAGTGGGACCATGAGATCCGTCCAGATGAAAACATCCAGGAAGTTCTTCAAAAAGCTTTCCAAATCGCCTGCACGGAACCTTGCGGTCCGGTCTATCTGTATTATCCTTTCTTATACCTGGCTTCAGAGGCGGAACGGTCTAAGACGCCGCTGCGTTTTTCCATTCCATCCCCGGCGCCTATAGCCGATGAAAAAATCACACAGATTGCCGATGAGCTGATTAAGTCTGAGAATCCGTTAATTGTGACAGGCTATGCCGGTCGGCATCCACAAATGGTTGAGTCAATGGTGGAATTGGCTGAAACTCTCTGCGCGCCGGTCCTTACCGGTCAAGTCTGGATGAATTTCCCAACGACTCATCCGCTATGTGCCGGAATCGAACGACAGC
>DEUU01000173.1 GCA_002362735.1 Dehalococcoidia bacterium UBA3254 | reverse complement strand
GGGGGCAGATAGGTCCCGGTGGGCTTCGCGGGCTTCAAACCCGTTGGGGGGCACTCAGTGTCTCCGGTGGGTTCGACACCCATCTACTCCCGCCACTTTTCCGCTGCAATAACTATTATTCAGCTATTAATCATACATTCCACCGAATTTTTGGTTTTTAAAAAATTCAGGGAAAAGCTGGGGATGCCAAATTCAGACGCAGCATACTGTTGGGGATATACCCTTCTCGTTCTTCACGGGAAGATGGATTTTACTGATTGTAGACTCTGACCTCGTGTAAGGTTGGAGTTTTAGAGGTATCCGTGGTAGTTAAGGTGGCCCTCCACTGTTTGTATCTGCCTGAAGGAAGGCCTGATATTACGGGTGAAGTATCTCCGGCTGGAACCCAGGAAGGGGTAGCGGCCTCTTTGGTAAACAAAGTGTCTGACGCCCGCACCTCAAAAGTAATATTCGTTCCATTTTGCAAAGTTTTATTCCAGCTGAGGGCATTCCAATTTGCTCCGCTGACATGTGAGTCCTGGACCGGTGACGCCAGGCGCCCCTGATAGTTGTAATGGTCTAGATTTAGAATCGCGGTCAATGACAGATGCCCTGAGAATTGAGAAAAGTCCGTTTTTATATCACCCAGGGCGAAGTCACCGCTGTTTTCAGCCCTGTTCAATACCGTCCCGCCCGTACTGTTGTATTTAAGATTTCCTGAGCCCGGGTACAAACCTAACTGCCATCCAGCTTGAACGGGTATTGAAGCGGTAAATGTATTCGTTCCGGTGATAGTGACAGCTTCTGATTTCGCCATCATGGTCCAGGTACTCCCAGACCCGCTGAGGAATTCTAACATGGCTCCGGTTGAAGTAGCGCCGGAGTTGTAATATGTCCATGAGATTATCCGGCCATCTTGCGGCACGGATGTATAGTTGTCTATCTGGGTATAAACAGTGTCCGCGTATGTCTCAGAGACTCCATCATTAACCGAATCACCGAGCGTAATCGTGGCGGTGCCAAGTTGAACGTCGTCCAGACTTAAAGACGTACTTATGTTTTCCAATAGCCCGGCGTTGAAATCGATCTGAGAAGTTTGAAGCCACAAATTAGAAACCCAGGCTTCAAAGCTGTCAGCTGTGGATGTTTCGCCTTCACTGTAGTACGAACCAGTGCTGCCGATACAGCTAAGCAGCCAGACCAGGACTAAGCTCAAGGTTACAACCAGCCACCTCTCGTTTTTCACTTTCCGACCTTAACCTGTTCAATTGGTGGTTGGAATATCCAAATCAATTGAGCTATCTTTCTCAACTCCATCCTGTGATTGTGGAGATGATTAGTTAAACGGTTAATATTAAGCTCCTCTTCAGTACTCAAGACTGAAATATTCTTAACTCAAATGCTGGCTGGAATCCTGGAATAAACCGAAGGTTATGTTCACGTTAACCACGTCTCCCTGGATACCGTTACCCACAGATGTCGGAATAGCGGCAGTGATGGAGAACACTGCCGTACCGTTGTTGGCGGCCGGAGCGGTCAACCCCTGGAGGATAACGTCGTCCAGTTCATTCAGGGTGATGATGCCATCCGCATTACCTGCCGTATCGGCAGCACGAATGTAGGTGTTGTCGAAAATATCGCTGGTTTTGGAGAGAAGATCGGTGGATCCATAGCTTAAAGCTGACACAACAAGAACCGTGGACATATCAGCGATATTGGCCCCGAGGTCGCCTGCATCATAGGTGGGATTATCGATGATCGCGGTCTGGAATTTGATATCCACATGGCTGGCGGTCAGAGTTCCCGTGTTCTTCAGGGTAATTATGGACGGTCCGACGGTATCACCAGGCGCCAGGTCGCTGCCGCCGAAGCTGGCAGTGACTCCATCAACGTCGGTTTGGTCACTGTCACTCAGCTTGAGGTTTAAAGTGCCGGCGCTGAACTGGTTGTTGCTGGAAACTTCTGTGTCATTGAAAAAGGCAAAGGTGCTTCCAGATACCAGAGCGAGCAACATAATAGCTGCAATTGATAACCCAATTATTTTTTTCATTTTTTATTCCTCAGCATATTATTTGAATTGCTTATAATCTCAAATAAACAATGCTTAAATGTTTAATACTCAAATTATCTTCTTCCCGCCGCAAATCTGGTGACTGACAGTGCTTCTTTGATGATTTCCCTGACGATCAAAGCTTCCAGCAGAGCAGCCGGAAGGATTACCAATAGAAACCAACCTGCCTTGGTATGGGAGAAAGAGGATATATATCCCAACCCGGGTATTTTGAACAGGTATATCCCCTTTAATTGAGAAGTTGCCACCGGTTGCGGATCAGGATGGTTAACTGCGTCTCCACCGGTTATCAGGGTATTACCGTCCAGGGATAGCACTCTATGAGAAACTGTAGTCTGTCCTAACCGGTACGTTACGATTACGCCGGGTTTTACCTCCGGACTTAAAGGTCCGCCCAGCGGTCCGGTGATTATTATATCGCCCATATTAAAGGCTGGTTTCATGCTTTCGCTTTTAACGGCACTGATAGTGTAGTCAGAGGAAACACAGATGAAGATTAGCCCTGCTAAAATTGAGCCAATTACCGCAGATACAATCCAGAATAGTATTCTCATAATATCATCCCCGCCACACCAGCCATTGCGAATCTCTATTAAGTTCGTATGTTAGACATTTACATAACATTTGTTAATCCCCAAAAGGTACTAAACGAAACGGTACTTTCAGGGGATAGCACTTTCAATAAAGGATAAAATAGATGACTGGATGCCTGGAAAGGTCCGGTTCAGATTCGAAGTGAATGGAATTTCCCCCTTAAATAGACGATTGACTGCATCATACCTTTGTGTTAGCATCACAACTAGCGTAAGTACGAGTGCCAAAAACGGAGGAAAAAATGGACAACGTTAACTATAAAGTAGTAAGGACCCTGCGGTGCAGGAATGCTAATATCCCGGGTACTCTGGGAAAACTGGCGACGACGATCGGCCAGGTAGGTGCAGAGATAGGAAACATAGAAACAGTGCACCTGGGACATCATTTCACTGTCAGAGATATAGAGATCCTGGTTGATAGCGAAAAAGACCTTGAAAGGCTCATCGCCGAAGTTTCAAAGCTTCACGAGGTCTCAGTCCTGGAGGTCAGGGATGAAGTACTGGAGCTTCACACACATGGAAAAATCAAAACGGTGAATACGATCGAAATTGATTCTCTGGATATTCTTCAGAAAGTATATACTCCGGGTGTCGCCGAAGTCTGTCGTTTGATTGCCGAGGACCCTAACTGGAAAGACACCTACACCGGTATCCCAAATTCGGTAGCAATTGTCACAGACGGCACGGCGGTCCTTGGTCTGGGCGATATCGGCCCGGCGGCGGCCATGCCGGTAATGGAAGCCAAGGCCGCTTTACTTTATCAACTGGTCGGCGTCAGCGGAATCCCCATTCTCCTGAGAACCACTAATCCGACGGAAATCATCGAAGCGGTGAAGAATATTGCCCCCACATTTGCCGGTATTCATCTGGAAGATATCTCGGCGCCCCGCTGTTTTCAGATCGAGCAGACGCTGAACCGGGAGTTAGAGACTCCGGTGATGCATGGCGACCAGTGGGGTACGGCGGTAGTGACACTGGCTGCGCTGATGAATGCCTGCAAGCGCACAAAAATGACACTTCAAGAGGCAAAGATCGGCATTATCGGACTGGGAGCATCCGGTTTACCGCTGGCCCTGTTCCTTCCACAATATACTGGCAAAGCGGTAATGGGATTCGATAAGGATGAAACCAACGTCACGCGGCTGGTGGAGCAGGGTGGAATTGCAGTGACCCTGGATGAAATCATGCAGAAAGCGGATATCGTGATTGCTATTACGGCAGTCGGCGGCCTGATCCGGCCGAGCATGGTGAGAAAAGGCCAGATTATTTTCGCCCTATCAAATCCTTATCCTGAAATCACTCCTGGTGCGGCTATCGCGGCAGGGGCGGTCCTGGCCGCCGATGGTAAAACCATCAATAATCTTCTTAGCTTCCCGGGGATCTGGCGTGGAGCCCTGGATGCAAAGGCGAAGAAGATCAACTTCGAAATGTACAAGGCTGCAAGTCTGGCAATTGCCGGTGCGGCCGATGAAGGCGAGCTGGTACCGAATTCGCTTGACTCCAGAATGCACCGGGCAGTCGTACACAGTGTAGCCAGAGCAGCCATGGAATCCGGAGTGGCACAGCGGCGGCTGGATGACGATTATTTTGAAGATGCCGACGTCAAGAAACCGCTCGAATTATAGTTCCAGAACAAGTATCAAGTATACGGAAAATTCCGTAATAGAGGCCGCCCTCGATCAAAACCGAGGGCGGCTTTTTGTTCTGACAAAATCCCGGCAGATTTGTCTATTGACGGCGGGAATTCTAGTTGATATAGTACAAATGTGCTAATATTGAGACCGGCGGACAGGCTTCAAACATTAGTCGGTGGCGCCAGCTACGATATCTGCAGCTATGCTGGCCCGGGGAGGGAAATTCCCGCTCCAACCGGTTTTGTCCACCGTGCTGCTTTACCCGGCGGCGGCTGTGTCAATCTCTTTAAAGTTCTCATGACCAATTTCTGCGTGAATGATTGCGGCTACTGCGTGAATCAGGCCGGGCGCGATTGTCCTCGTAGTTCGTTTCAACCGGCAGAACTGGCGAAAACTTTTTCTGAGATGCTCCGGAAAAGACTGGTCTCCGGTCTTTTTCTTACTTCCGGCATCTCGGATAATCCTTCCAGGACGATGCAGTCTATGATCGATGCAGTACAGATTATCCGCCAGCACTATGCTTTTAAAGGATATGTCCATCTCAAGATTCTGCCAGGGGCTTCTCTGGGTTGTGTCGAAGAGGCCTGCAAGATAGCCACGCGGGTCTCGGTGAATATGGAAGCGCCGACGGCTGAACATCTGGCCAGGCTCAGTACTAAGAAAGATATCCACAAAGGGATTCTGGAACGCATGCGCTGGGTCAAACAGCTGACCACGAAAGATCCGGGGTTAGTCCCTTCCGGACAGACCACTCAGTTCGTCGTGGGAGCCGCCGGGGAAACCGACCGTGATTTACTGGAGACGACGGACTCTCTTTACCGCGATATGAAGCTAAAACGGGTCTATTTCAGTGCCTATCGGCCGGTGAGCGGTTCCCGACTGGAAGGCATTCCGGCTGCGCCCCCGATGCGGGAACACCGCCTTTATCAGGCGGACTGGCTGCTTCGAGTTTACGGTTTTTCCTACCCAGAAATCGACCTGGCCCTCGGCAAGTCCGGCAACCTGGTCCTTAACCAGGACCCCAAGCTGGCTATTGCTCAGGCACAACCCTGGCTTTTCCCGGTGGATGTTAACCAGGCCAGCTACAATGACCTGATACGAGTGCCGGGGATCGGTCCCACTTCTGCACAGAGAATATTGGATTCCCGACAGCATTGCCGTATTAATTCACTGGAGCAGCTAAGCAAAATGCGGGTGATAATAAAGAGGGCTGCTCCATATATTCGCTTTAACGGCATGCTGGACTGGGAGAAGCAATTGAGTTTTCTCCCAGGGCTGGATGGGATTTAGCAAGAATTTTGATACTTGCGTACAGTCCATTTTTTCATTAGTATTTGCGGATACTCTATCATCGATCATGCAAAAGGTGCATTTGACTTTCCTGAATATAATCTTTAATACTTATGGTATCCAATTTGCAGACAGGGAAATCGGAGGTAGCTGATGAAAATAATTGATTTAAAAATATTTGTGGTAGGTAATCCACCGCCCAGTCACGGCGGAGCGAATTGGGTATTTTTAAAACTTGTTTCGGATTCTGGCATAGAAGGAATTGGCGAAGCTTACGGTATCCCGTTTAATCCGTATATCGTGGCGGAACTTATAAAAAGCACTGCGGAAAAGTTTGTCATTGATACTGATCCCTTCAAAATAGAGAGAACCTGGAAGAAAATCTATGCCAGCGGCTTCGATCAGCGCCCGGACTTGACCAAGATGGCGATTATCAGCGCCTTTGAAATGGCTTGCTGGGACATTATCGGCAAAGCTGCAGACCAGCCAGTCTATAACCTGCTCGGCGGTCAATATCATGAAAGACTCCGCAGCTACACCTATTTATACCCGGCTTCGGGCAAAGCCAGTGAAGGGAATGTGCAAACTGATCCTGATCTGGCCGGGAAAAGAGCGGTCGAGTACCTGAAGATGGGTTTCACCGCCATCAAGATCGATCCCCTTGGTCTCCCGACGAGCTACTCCCCGCTTGAGATAACACTCGAATCACTAAATACGGCGGAAGCAGTAGTAAAAAATATCCGGGAAGCGGTAGGTGACAAGTGCGATATCCTTCTTGGTACACACGGGCAGATGACGACTTCCGGAGCGATCAGGCTGGCGAAAAAACTGGAGAAATACGACCTGATGTGGTTCGAGGAGCCGGTCCCACCGGAAAATAAGGAAGAAATGGCAATCGTAGCGAGAGCTACCAGCATACCGATCGCCACCGGAGAAAGGCTTTCGACCAAGTATGAATTTGCGGAACTTTTAAGGATGCATTCGGCTTCTATCCTGCAAATGGCGCTGGGACGGGTGGGGGGCATCCTGGAAGCGAAGAAGATCGCCGGGATGGCGGAAGCCAGCTATGCGCAGATCGCTCCCCATCTTTACGCCGGGCCAATTGAAGCGGCGGCCAACATCCAGATCAGCACTTGCAGTCCCAATTTCATGATTCAGGAAAGCATTGAGACCATGGGCGGTTTTCACGCCGAAATTCTGAAGGAGCCGATCAAGTGGGAAGAAGGATATATTATACCGCCAAAAAGGCCAGGGCTGGGAGTGGAACTGGATGAGGAAGTGGCAGCCCGGTATTTGTACAACGGGAAAGAGACGAGCCTTGACGTTTTTGACGACCAACCGTATGTGGAAAAGGCAGTGCGGAGGGTGGAGCGCAAAAGTTAAAAGTCACAAGACTGATATTCAGCGGATGTCGGGAGAGGCGAGGACTCGTTCGTCGCCGACGCGTTTAGTGAGTTTCTTTTCGTCCATGTATTCCAGGATGGACTGAGCGTATTTGCGGCTGGTCTGGAACAGGTCTCTTACTTCAGCCAGGGTTATTTTACCGTTGTTTTTAATTTGGGCGATGATTTTGGAGACCATCTCCTCGTAAGCTTTAGCCGAGTAGACCACACCGGTCGCGGTCCGGACAATACGCCCCTGGTCTGCAAGAAGGGCCAGTAGCTCAGGGTCAAGTATGATATCAGGCGCCGGGGAATAGGGATTCTGATCGAGCTGGCGGAGATAAGCTTCGATTTTGTTTGCCTGGTCCGGGGTGAGCTTGATTCGGTGCTCCGGCAGACGAATAAGGGAAGATTCTTCGACCAGTATTCCATCGGTGAAAATTTTTCTTAGGAAATCCTGAAAGTGCGACCCTAATTTTAATTTGCTGTTTATTTCGGCTCTGGGGATGCCGAGGCGAAGAGGATATTTACGGTGGTAGTCCCGCGCCATTGCCAGGGCATTGTCGACAGTCTGTTTCCAGGCATCGATTGTAAAAATGAACTGGTTATCACCTACACCGATGGCGATGACTTCTTCATTTTGGATCAAGGATTCAAGAGCAGCGCGAGCGACATCCGGTTCCAGAGTGGCTTGAGATATTAGCCGGTTCGCCTCTTGAGGTGGTTTCGTTTTAAGGACAGCCAGCAATGACTCTCCGACCTTACCCTCGCTCCGGATTTTCAGACTGGCGATAGTTTCCGGTCGAAAACGGTGATGCCGCTGGCGGGGGTGAACTTCGATCACGGTTCCGCCGCCCAGAGTGTCCATCGGCGAGCGAATCACATAATGATCCCCGTTAACCACTGCCAGAGGTTCTTCGAGAATAAACTGGACGAAAGTGGTCTCTCCAGGCTGAACTTCCTCTTTTTCCAATAAACGTACACGTGCCATGACCTCCGACGATCCGGTGTGAAAGCTCACCTCGGTATTGTGTCGCAGCCGCCGGGTGGGATCAGACAGCAAACGCAGGCGGGCGTCCAGCATGGAAGTTAAAGTGAGCCAGCCTGGTGAAGTCAGAACATGGCCTCGTTTTATATCAGATGGATTCAGCCCAACCAGGTTTACCGCCACGCGGTTCCCCGGGCCGATTTTTTCCAATTGAGCTTTGTGAGTCTGTAATCCGCGAATTCTGCCCTTTAAACCTGTGGGAATTACTTCAACATCCTGGCCCAGGTTTAGAGAACCATCTTCGAGAGTGCCGGTGACAACTGTGCCGGAGCCTGAAATGGTGAAAACACGGTCAATGGGGAGGCGGGGCTTTCCGATATCGCGGCGAGGCCGGGCGGCGTTTAAGGCTTTTTCAATCGCTTCTTTCAGCTCTGGCAGTCCCTCACCGGTGGTAGAAGAGACGGAAACTACCAGAGAATTGGAAAACCGTGTTGTTTTAAGGAGGTCTTCAATTTCCATTCCAACCAGGGCGATCTGATCATGGTCAGCCAGGTCCGATTGGGTGATGACGGCAATGAGCAGAGGGACTTCCATAAGATCGAGAATCGATAGATGTTCGCGAGTCTGGGGCATGACCGACTCGGGTGCGGCGACGACAAGTAAAGCCAGGTCCATGCCGCTAACGCCGGCCAGCATATTTTTGATGAAATGCTCATGGCCGGGAACGTCGATGACGCCGACCTCGCGGCCGCCTGGCAGCTTCAGCCAGGCGAAGCCAAGTTCAATGGTCATTTCCCGGGCTTTTTCTTCCGCGAGACGGTCCGGGTCTATGCCGGTTAGGGCACGGACCAGTGTAGATTTGCCATGGTCTACGTGCCCGGCAGTGCCTATCACAAACAAGTAAAATGCTCCTTATTTGATTTTTGTTCCCCTTAATTTTTTTATTACATCTTTTTTGTCATTCCTGCGGAGGCAGGGGTGACAAAGATGAAAAAACAGCTGCCCGGCCGAATCAAATAGTCAAACTCCCACTAAATAATTATCTCCAAGGCTTTTTTCAGACCTTCAATAACGGTATTGTCTTCAGAGAGAGGGACGGTTCGGGGATCAAGGAGAAGAACGTTCTCGCTGATACGGCCAACGATGGGGGGATCCTGAAGACGTAAGGTTCGAGCAAGCTTTTGAGCCAGGGCAGGTTTTTCTGAATCGCCCACCGCTACCAACCGGGTTTTAAGGGTAGCTCCGGGAAGACTGCCCCCGCCTATGACGCTCTCTCCTTCAATGACTTTCGCCAAACTGCCCAGATCTGCTGTCCAGAGATGAGCCCGGCGGTCAATCTCAGAAACCGGTAGAGAAATCATCCTCCAGACGGGCACTTCGGTCAATGCCTCCCCTTTGATATAGTGAAGAAGTGTAGCCGTCAAGGCTGCTATGCGGGTCTTTTCCACGCGCATAGCCCTCATCAGAGGATGCTTCTTCAATTTGTCAATATAGACTTTTTTGCCGACGATGATACCGGCCTGGGGACCGCCTAAAAGCTTGTCCCCGGAAAAGAAAATCAGGTCCATTCCCTGAGCCACACTTTCCTGAAAGGTCGGTTCAGGAGCGAGCCCGAACTGAGCTGTATCCAGCGGACATCCGCTGCCCAGATCGTCGAGAACCATAAGATTATTTCGCTTTGCCAGTGCTACAAGTTCCTCCGGATCGACCATATGGGTGAAACCGACAACCTGGAAGTTACTGGAATGGACCCTTAACAAAGCGGCAGTTTGCGGAGTGACGGCCTGTTCGTAGTCCCAGACGTAGGTACAGTTGGTAGTCCCAACTTCGACCAGTTTGGCACCGCTTTGCCGCATCACCTCAGGGATACGAAAACCACCGCCGATTTCCACCGCTTGACCGCGGGACACGATGACTTCTTTCCTTTTGGCGAAGGCAGTCAAACCCAGGAGGATGGCGGAGGCATTGTTATTTACGACCAGCCCCGCTTCGGCGCCAGTAAGGCGGCAGAGCAGGGGTTCGACATGGGTATGACGAGAACCGCGGTCGCCGGACTCGAGATCAAATTCAAGGTTGTTGTAACCCCGCGAGACCATATCCATCGCAGCTATAGCTTTCTCGCTGAGCGGAGCCCTTCCCAGATTGGTATGCAAGACGACGCCGGTGGCGTTGATCAGGGGGCGGAGGCTGGGACGAGAAAGGGCACAGGCCTGGATGACAACGTTGTCTATAATTTCGTTTAAAGAAGGAGGTTCCCGGCCGCCGGAGATGGCGGCGCGAAAGCAATCCAATTCCTCCCGTATGAGGCTGACGATGCGGTCATGGGGGAAGAGGTTTTCCAAGTCCCTGATTTTGGTTTCAGCCAGGACTTTATTTACGCTGGGGAGGTGACGCAGGTTATTTTCCATGGACTATATTATAGCATGAAAGAAAAACCCGATTCATAAAGAAACATAGTCAAAAGTTAACAAGCAGAAGTCAAAATTACAAGTTAAAAAGTAAAAAGTTAGCAGAGACTGTCGGTAAGCAAAAAAATGCCGCTACGTTCGGGCTCCCCTCCGAAAGAGCTTGTAAATTTCGAACCAGAAAATACTTAATAAAGCAGCTCCGAAACAGATGCCTACATCTATGGCGGACAAGATCCCGAAGCCGAACAAGTTGCGCAGGAAGGGGACATACAGCACGAGTCCCAGGAAAACCAGGGCGCTTCCGGTTACCCACCACAAGGCGACGTTTTTCGAGCGTAATGTACTTAAGATAGTGCGGGACCAGGAGCGATTGAGGAGTATCAAACCAAGGTTGGCTAGTATCAAGGTTGTGTATGTCAAAGCCCGGGTTTCCGCGTCTCCCATCCCCCTGAGATAAGAAATGGCATATATCGCAAAGGTAATCAACATCACTACCAGACCCTGCAATGAAGCGATACCCAGGGTCCTCCGGTTGAAAATCCCCTGTTTCGGATTGCGGGGTGGGCGCCGCATGACATCCGCCTCCTCTTTTTCAGCTTCGAATACCAGAGTGCAGGCCGGGTCGATGATAAGCTCCAGAAAAACAATATGGACCGGAAACAGCACTAGGGGGCGCTGCAACAGCACCGGCAGGAGCGACAGCCCTACGATGGGGATATGCACGGCGAAAATATAAGCCATGGCCTTGCGGAGGTTATCGAAGATCCGGCGTCCCATTCGGTTAGCTTGAACGATTGAAGAAAAATCATCATCCAGAAGAACGATCGACGAAGCTTCGCGGGCAACATCCGTGCCCCGGCTGCCCATGGCGATACCGATATTGGCCGATTTTAAAGCTGGTGCATCGTTGACACCGTCACCGGTCATCGCGACAATTTCGCCGACCGCTTTGAGGGCGTTGACAATACGGAGTTTGTGTTCCGGCATGACCCGGGCAAAAATATTAACCCCTTCAATACTTTTCTGAAGGGTGGCATCGTCCATTTTATCCATTTCGGCGCCGGTGACCACATGCTCCCAGTCTTTAAGGCCGACCTGACGGGCAATGGCCTGAGCAGTATTAGGATAGTCACCGGTGATCATGGCAACCCGGATGCCGGCTTCGTAGCACTCTTTGATGGCCACCGGGACGCTGGGACGGATCGGGTCGGCCAGTCCCACCAGACCTACAAATTCGAAAGTAAAATCATGCTGCTTTTCAGGTA
>DEUU01000279.1 GCA_002362735.1 Dehalococcoidia bacterium UBA3254 | reverse complement strand
CGACCTATTTTGTAGCCTTCAATACCTTCCCCATCAATATGGTGCTCCAATACAAAAGGGTAGGGAAGTGGAAAGATTACCTCTACGGAGAGAGGACCTATATCGTCTTGAGCCTGGTAGCTAAGTCTATATTAGCTTGGCTAGTACTGTTTGGTGCTATGCAGCCCTGATAGAGTTAGTATCAGGACAATGTGAAAAAACCATTCGTCATAATACCGGTATAAGGAGTTAATAGAAAACAGTCCAAAACGCTGGTATTGGTGGCAGTGGGAGATTGATTAGAACAACCATTTAAATAAGGTTATTCTGTTTTTTCATGGTGTATTTAACACTAATTTGAAAAAACGATGTTGTTCATGGGAAAAATTACTGACTGATTCTAAAGCTATGTACCAATCTATATTCCTTCCGATGTTTGTTCAGTGGTAATAAATTATAAGCGTGCCTGAGTTTGTCATGTGGTGACTGAACAGTTTTAATTTAGGGGCGTTCACGATTAGATGATGACTTCTTTATCTACTGACAACTTGTTTATCGTTCGCAATCCAATATTTGGTGATCGCAGTCTTGAATATATTCAAATGCAATGCTAGAATCGGCTTCAATACAAATAACTTCATTTTTTAACCCATTTTCCACCAGACTAGAGCCCAGACAGTGGCAGGAGAGATAAGTATGTTCATAAAACCATTGTCAAGAACTATGCTGTGTATTCTCGTGATATTAGTTGTGAGTTCCGGAATACTTACTGGATGCAATAAGAATAGTGCAACATTACCTATTTTCAGCGATACTGACAGTCAGATCTTAGTTTCAGCTTATACTGACTACTACATCTTAAGGCAAAACTCTTCTCCTGACGTAGCCAGACAAGAACTCGTGAATAAATTGAATGCCGAGGAAGGCGTGGAAGAAGCTTATTTAGGAGCCGATGGAACTTCAATATTTTTCACATATGATGATGGTTTTTTGGGTATTATCGACACCTTTGACCCTGATGAAAAACCACAGGAGAAGACTAGTTATTTACCCAACGATGGGTCATCAGGTGTACCTGATTTCAAAGCAACTAATTTAAGCCTTAGTTTAACCAATACAGGTGTAATCAACAAAGTAACATATGTCAAAAATAGCGATACTGTGGAATATCAACCCCAAGTTTCGCCATTAGACGCACAACCAAATCAAATGACTCCTAAATCAAACAAAGTCTTAATCCTACAACCTATTTGTCCGGGTGAAGATGCGTATACAACGACTGCATCTGAGTTGCCAGCTTTATTTGCAGCGAAAGGCTGGGATTATAGTGATGTAGATTTGAAAATGAACACAGGTGAAATTGATGATGATCCTACCCCGAGAACCTACAAAGGGGACGGATCAGGCCTATTAGACGTAAAGCCTGAAGATTATTATGATCTCGGCCGATACGGGGTTATCCTGTTTTTTGGACATGGTGCAACAGGTGATGCTTTGTATAATGCCGGTTACTTTGAATATTCTGGGGACAACTTCTATTTGGAGTTTGCCAACATAACATCCCAGACACTCAATGAAAACACTCAGTTAAGAACATGGGGACTGAATAAGCAAATTGCTTTTACGTTATTGGCAGTAGCGACCAATGCGAAACCGAACGATCTTTCAACGAGAATATATCGTATGTATATCCGAAGTGATTTGCTACAAGAGAAAATGGGGCAACTTCCTCGGAGCTATGTTCAGTTAGCTTCTTGTTTTGGGTACGGATTCAGCACAGTGTTTATGAATAACGGCGCTGGTATGTTCATGAGTTGGGATAATAGAGTGGTTCCGGTTATTGCGGATGACAATGAAAAAAACATGATTAAGCTCATGCTGGGCGGAATGTCTGCTTCAGACGCCTACAAGGACAGTTCAGTGACCAAGTCAGACAATTACGGTGATGACGGTTGGCATTGGGGCGCAGACTTCCTGAAATCCATGGATCTAGTATCAGATTACCATCTTCCTGCCTGGATCAAACTCAAAGTAACCGTGTCGTCCCAGTTTTCCAGCTTAAAGACTGGGACTCCAAATATTAGTGTGTATTTGCTTGATGATAATTCACAGTCAGTGACTGGTACTCGCTTAAATCTGGCTCCTGGCCAGAATGAAGCTGAATTTACATTGGAAAAACACTATTTGACCGGCAACTATTTGCTACCCGGTCATTACAGAATATCAGTTGATGGATGGAACACTGACTACAATGGCGGTCCCCTCTCAGCAGGAGATATTGATGTCGATGTCCATTGCGGAGCAAACAATGTTGAAATTCAACTTGCAGACCTGAAGTGGACAGATGACACATATGAAGGTCCCCCAGGCTGGTCGGGGGTGGATCCAACCACTCTAATAATTACACCCACAACTACCCCAACGACTATACCTACAAATAAGCCAACAACTGCCCCCACGACCACAACTACGACTATCCCCTCCACTACGCCAACAACTAAACCCCCTCAGACCAAACTTCAAGAATTAACTAACGACGATGGGAGCGAAGAAGGGTGGGTATCATTGGGAGGAAAATCCAATTGGGGTTTCATGGTCCGTTTCACAGCCAGTCCATCATTTGCTGTCACCAAGATAAGGATATACAACAAGATAAAGGGCACTCCAGTTGAGAACGCACAATTTACCTTGCGTATTACCGACAAGGATCTGAACCCTAAATGGGAAACCTCGTTACCTATGACCCTTTTCACTACCGAACCAACCTGGTTGGAGGTCCAATTGCCCAACAATCTTACGGTAGGCAATACCTTCTGTATATTGCTAAATGCTCCCAGCCTGGGACAGGGATTGGGGCCTTACGTCGGTATAGACGAGACCGGACCTAATCTTGGATCGGAAACAATCAGCGGCTGGCAATTGGTCCCGTGGGTTGCTCAGCCGCAGAAAGACACTGCCAATTGGATGATTCGGGCGGTTGGTTATGCCATGATACCGTGAGGCATGTTATTACAGTGGTTATAATTTTCGAGGCTAAATGCCTTAAAATCTGATGATTGTACAGTGGTAATTCGAAGCATTCACGATTGGATGAACGAAGACGGCGAACTAATAAATGATGTGGTGATAGGTTATTATGTTAGGCCATGGAATGCCAACCCTGATTTG
This sequence comes from Dehalococcoidia bacterium UBA3254, assembly GCA_002362735.1. The sequence continues at coordinate 65 of DEUU01000279.1, read as the reverse complement.
AGTGGCCTTAAGAAAAGTATCCCCAAAGCTCAATTATGGGCGTATGACCCTAACGGGATAAACCA
>DEUU01000110.1 GCA_002362735.1 Dehalococcoidia bacterium UBA3254 | reverse complement strand
CTGACTACTCTGGTGGAAAGCGTGATTTCGGAAGATCCCAATCTATATGCTGCTCTTCAGATGCGGTTGCCCCATTTGGCTGAGGTAGAAAACCTCTTTCAAATGAATACCGCCAAATGGGCTCAATTCGTTAAAAACCATGATAAACAGGCTTTCGTTGACAGCATGGAAGCTTTAAAACAAAAATATGCGCAAAACAATACTAATTTCGGTCAGGCCTATGAGAATATGTACAAAATAATGGAGTGGTTGTAAAGGTTATCCCCACCATCTGCTGCAAGCGTATAGACTCAAGACTCCGATGATGAGCATCCCGGGAGTAATAATCAGGCCAAGTTTCAAGTACTGCATGGGATGAATGTTCAAGCCGCGTTTTCTCAATAAGACCAGCCACAGCATCGACGATAGCGATCCCAGAATAGCGATATTAGGTCCCAGATCCGCTCCCATAATCGCTCCGTAAACCAGGACCTTGTCGAATCCCGGCCCCTGTGCCAGGCTGCCCAGGCTTGAGACCGAGACCATCATCATGGACCAGTTATTAATAAAATTAGAGCCAATGGCAGTGCCAAGGGTGATCGAAAAGAGGGCCTGGAGCGGACCCTGCGCCGCCAGTTTACCCAATTCCGTCGCCAGAGCTTGAATCACTCCGGCATTTTCCAGACTTTTTATTAAAAGGGCCAGCGAAAAAATAAATATGAAGATCGACCAGGAGATACCTGAAGTAACTCTTTCAACTTTAAGACGGCGGAATGAAAACCCGCAAGCCAAAAGGATCGCTGCTCCTCCCATCGCCGGGTATGACAAAGGCAGGCCGTAAACAGAGACCAGAATATAACCCAGAGCGGTTAATCCCAGTCCTCCGGTAACGGCCAGAAAAAATTTATCCACCTTTACGGGCTGCTCAGGTGAGTTGTCCTGAACATTACAAGAAAGTGTTTTGCGGAAGACCAGATAGAACATCCCCACATTAAAGACAATTACCAGAATGGTGGGCAATAGCAAAAATTTTAGATATTCACCGAGGGTCAATTTGAATTCGCCCACCGCCAGGAGGTTGACCGGATTGGAGACCGGAAGGATCATTGAAGCGGTGTTAGCGATAAAAGCGCAGGCAAAAACATAAGGCAGAGCATTAAGCTTGAGCCGGGTAACCAGAGCGAAAACAATCGGGGTTAAGATCAAAGCAGTGGCGTCGTTAGAGAAAAAAGCGGTAATCAGAGCGCCTAGTCCAAAGACCACACTCAACAGCACGGACCCTTTACCATGAGCCAGTTTGACTGATTTATAAGCGCACCATGAGAAAAAACCGGCCTGTTCAGCCACGACGCTGATAATCATTAAGCCAAGAAAAAAGAGGAGGATATTGGCATTAGCGTGCAGCACTTCCCATGTCTGAGCAGGGGATATCAGTCCGAGAATTAATAATATGGCGGCTCCCAGAGCAGAGGCGGTCGCTTCGGTAAATGGCCTGGGACGTACCATGACGAGAGCCAGGTCCAGGATAAAAATGGCCAGGGTCAAGAACATATAATTATTAAGTTAAAAGCAAATCAAGTAAAAGTTATCAGGTATTGGTTTCAAAAAATCCCGTTAATAATCTAAAACCTGAGACCATTACTTTCACTAATAAATCCGGAATATTATTTTGAAATTATCCAGAGTATTGTATATTGGCTAAATCGTCCCTGTCAATACCTTTCGGCAGATGGATCTTTTCTAACATGGTTGGTTGAATATGATTTCTTCCAACCAGGTTAATCGACAGCTAATATGCTATCCGGATAAACATGTCTTAATAAATAAGATATGTCATGTTTCCGCCAGTGGTAGTAACAGTCCGGAAGGAGATAATGATATAGACCAGGTTCCAGACATCTTGATGAGTTATTATATCTATTTGAGCGGAAGTATCTCCCGGATTCAAAATATTGCTATCCCAGGTAATATATTCTGCATTGGGGGGATCGATGCCGAAGGTATCGATATCAATACCATTATAAGTTCCCAGCCCCATTGAGGCGCTGTTGAAGACATTGTTTTCATCGTCCTTGTGATTTCCGTCGGTATTAGTCCCATCCCAGAGTTTTGTTCCGTTTACCTTTAAATAATCGCTGCCGTACCAGACATCTCCTTCTCCTACAAAGGTGGTAAGTTTCCCTGCGTTGACGTCCAGAGCGGCTGTGGCAGCTGCTCCCGTACCGCCCCCACCGGTGATAACGACTGAGGGCGCAGAGTTATAATGAGCGCCTTCGCTGGTAACAGTAATGCCCGTAACATGGCCGCCGGCTACTGCGGCGATGGCCTGTGCTCCCGTTCCGCTGCCACCGACAAGGGTAACAGTTGGAGCGGAGGTATAACCGGAGCCGGGATTTGTAATGTTAATATGGGCGACACCCTGTACAGGTTCAGGAACAATAAATCCTGAGATAGTGCCTCCGGGGTTCCCGTCATGATCAAAGTCAACATTTATTCCATTAGTGACATCATTATTGGAGTAGGTAAATTTATCATAAAGATAAAGCTGGTGTCCTTCTGTATTCGGACTGGTGTAGATTATGATTAAAGACCAGGTTGCATAAGCCCATTCGTCCGCCGGTGAAGCATCCGCAGCAATTCCACCCACCCAATAAGTGGCATAGCCTGGCCAGTTGATCGCCGGATCCTCGGGAGCCTGACTGCATGTCCTTACCAGAGCGGTGACATCACGGAAAGAGGAGTAAGAAAAACCGTGAGGACTTGTGCCTGAGAAATTTTGTACGACCTGAGTTTTACTGGCAGTTAATTCATGGGCGCCTTGCTGGGGCAGGCCGTCTTCATCAAGGTAGACCTGTTTTAAACTGGTGCCGTCATCTATCTTGAAAACAACCGAATTATCGGCCAACATTCCTTTTATTTTAATGTTGTCCAAACCCACATAACATGAGTTACCCACCAGAGAGTATTTAATTCTGAATCCCTCTGCCAGGAAACCATCCGGGATAACGTAGCTAAAGCTGGTAGCCGAGGTGCCGATATTTCCGCGGAATGCTTGAACAGGGGAGCTCCAGTGGGATCCTCCATCTGAAGAGAACGAGAAATCAAGACCGTCCGAGGAGAGAATGCCTCCGGTGAAGTTGACCTGAGCATAGACCATCGATACACGTACGTCCGGGTCAAGATCAGTACTGTAAACGCCGAATTGCTGAAGAGGACGAGTTCCAGTCCCATTGATGTCAGCGGCAGTCCAGGCAGATCCGGTGGCCGGATTAGTGTTAAATGCATAGCTGTAGACGTTAAAGCTGGTACTACTCGGATTATTTGTCGTCCCGGTATAATATGCTCCGTTCACTTTAAGCGAAGCCCGAATGTCTGCGCTGGTGCTGTTATCGACCCGCTTCGCCGCCATATAAATGGTTAAATTAGAAATGCTTGCTCCTGAGGGGACCGAAAACGGCGAAAAAGTAAATAACTTATAGGCCGTACCACTCGTAGTGCTGACGCCGGTGATATAATCACTATCATTTTCTGAGGATTCATCTACCTTGTCCCAGGCGGTGGCTGGAGCTCCTGGAGTTTGGGTCCAGGTTCCTCTTGAATCTCCATCTCCGGTTGGAGCTCTGGTATCATTGGGAATAATACGCTGGTCCCAGGAAATGGTTACTGAATCTGGACTGTAATCACCCAAGTCCAGATCGCTGTCCAGTTCGATGTTAAGGCCTGTGTGAGCGCTGTCAGAGTGGCCTTTAAAAGACGTATTGCCGCCGCTGCTGTACAGGCTCCAGGCATTTCCGGCATTCCAGTTGTTGAAGTTGGAACAGGTATCATTGATTAATGTTGAAATGGAAGTATCATTTTTCCAGCCCGTCCAGTACAGGTATGCTGCGGCAACATCTGCATCGCTAGGAATGTTGCTTGAAGTGACGGAGGCGCTACTGGGGTCATGCCATTGAGTACGATTTTTGCTGGTCCCGACAGTAGACAGATTGGAGTTACCCGTCGCATAGTAATCACCGGCAATGGCGCCAGCCAGTTGCCTCAACACATTCTTAGCAAGATAAGAATCTACGACCACGTTTCCAGCTGTAGAAGTAATATGGTAAATGAGGGTATCACCGCTCCAGGTATAATTAACGCTGGGAG
>DEUU01000024.1 GCA_002362735.1 Dehalococcoidia bacterium UBA3254 | reverse complement strand
GTGGCGGTGAGTCAGTGGCCGAGGCTTAACTCTGAGATTAGGGGGCGGATTTGCAGCTAAAGATGGAATTATTTCGGCTCTGCTGGCAAAACGAGGGGTAACCGGGGCAAGTAATTCCCTGGAAGGCACTCACGGCCTCTATCATCTTTACCATGGGGGCAAATACGACCCCGATATTCTCACTTCGGACCTGGGCAGCCGTTTTGAACAGACTAACATCACTATCAAACCTTATCCGTGCTGCAGGGCTAATCACGCCTTTATTGATGCTGCTTTAGATCTGGTTAAAAAGCATGGTCTGAAGCCAGACCGGATTACAAATGTTGAAATTTTCGCCGGGGAAGGAACATATCACCTGTTATGCACTCCTCCGGAGAAGAAGCGAACTCCAGCTTCAGTGGTAGACGCTCAATTTAGCGTGTTCTGGACTGTAGCGACGGCTCTTACCAGGGGTAAACCCTTAATCCGAGATTTTAGTCAGGAAGCATTGCAGAACAGGGAAATTATTGATTTTATCAAAAAGATTAAAGCAGAACTTGATCCCGGTCTGGGCACACCGGACAGACCGGCAGCAGGCAGGTTAAAAATTACAACTAAATCGGGTGAGAAATATGAACTACAGATTGACCATGCTTCAGGCGGCCCGGAAAATCCCTTATCCTTTGATGATTGCGCCGAAAAATTCAGGCAGTGCGCCCAATATTCTGCCAAACCGTTGAATCCGGCTGAACAGTTGAAGGTCATCGAAATGGTCAGGAGCCTTGAAAAAGTAGCAGATATCTCTGAAATCATAGACATATTAAGATAATTTTCTGGATTAAAATTTGGAGGAAAAGGGAATGAAAGCAATCATTGTCTATTTCAGCCAAACCGGAAATACCAGGAAGATTGCAGAGGCGATTTATGCTGGCATGAGACCGTTTACCGACCGATGCGATATTCGGAAGCTTAAGGATGTTAATCCCAACGGTGATCTGAAAGACTACGATTTAATCGGGTTGGGAGCTCCGGTGTGGGGGGAAGGGATGCCTCACATTATGGGATTTATTGATAATATTACCCAGGTGGAAGGTAAGCATGGTTTCGCTTTTTGTACTCATGGAACATATCCCCGATTATTCCTCTCCAGTGTTGTACCGGGCTTAACTCAAAGAGGGTTAACCATTATTGGATGGAACGACTGGTATGGTAGCTGCTGTGTCCCTATGATGCCAAAACCCTATTTTACAGACGGCCATCCAGACCAGATTGATCTTAAAGAAGCTCAGGATTTTGGTAGAGATCTGGCAGAGCGGAGCCGGAGAATTTATCAGGGAGAGAATCACCTTATTCCGGCTTTCCCAAGAGGGAAAGACTATGATGAGCTTTACGGCACCATGGGACAGGTGTTATCCGAAGAGTGTGCAAAGGCGGGCAGTTATCCCTTCAAAGTAAATCTGGATAAATGTAATAGATGTAATCTCTGCGTAGAAAACTGTCCCACAAATAGCATTGATTTTTCAGAGACTCCACCCATCTTCAGGCCTACCTGTGCCAGATGCTGGTTCTGTGAACAGATCTGTCCCCAGGGCGCCATAGAATACGATTGGGAGCCCGCGGCGGCTGCTACCAGACGAGACTTTCATAGAATTTTTATTCCTACGATAAAGAAAGCTCAAGAAAGAGGGCATTTCAGACAGTTGGTGCCGGAGGAAAGGATCGGCTATGATACTCCATGGTATAAAGTTAAGCAGCCCCCTCGTTTGCGTCCTCTAAAAGATTGATCGACAGTTTTCCAGAAAATACAAATTTCTACCGAATAGGCACCAAGTTTCTACTAAATGGGCAATGATATCCATTGACTGGAAGTGCAATATCGCCTAAAATCATTGTTGTTCCAGTACTTTATAACTAATTTATCCATCACATAACTTTTGCATATAGCATATAAATGGGACTCCATCGTCCCGATAATAGAGACTCAGGAGCCGGCTATGTTAGTTGGTAAATGTCCTAGTTGTGGAGCTCGATACTGCGGCTGGGCACTTAAATCGCCTCGGAATCAAATGTGTGAACACTGCGGCGTAGGTCTGGAGATTTCAGACGATAAGGGTAATTCTTATACGGGTTATTCTCCCTTCACCGCTGAAGAATATAAGATCGGACAAAACCGTAATATCCCTTCTCCTAAAGGACGTCAGGAGAACTAGTCAGAACCAGCGATTTTCTGGCGGATATGGCTCGATTTATTAAAATGGTCGAGAGGATTAATTGTTGGGTTTTACAAACTTGTAGCCCATACCTCTCGCGCTGATGATCATATTTGGAGAATCCGGATCATCGCCCAGTTTCTGGCGCAACCGGTAGACATACTTTTTGACATATTCTACCGCCCCACTGTATTCATCCCCCCACACTCTGGTAAGCAGCATATCATAACTCAGAACCTTACCTTCGTTACGTACAAGTTCCAGAAGCATTTTCCATTCTGTGGGAGTTAGCTGTAATGATTTGCCATGTTTCGTAACTTCTCTTCCGGCAAAATCAATGCATAAATCCCCATATGTCATAATCTTCTGACTGCTCCTGAGCTGTGGCATATTCGTGCGACGCAATATTGCTCTCACCCGGGCTAATAATTCCATTGGGCTAAATGGTTTAACAATATAATCATCGGCACCAAGTTCTAAACCCTTCAGCTTACTCATTTCATCATCGCGAGCAGTCACAATTAACAAAGGCACATCCGAAAACGTACGAATCTCTTTAACTACTTCGAACCCGTCCGTATCGGGTAATCCCAGGTCCACAATGACAACGTCCGGAGAACTATTTTCAACAATTTCGACACCATTTTTACCGAGTGAGGTAGAAAGAAGTTCTGTACCTGGCCAACCCAGCTGGAAACAGAGCTGGACGGCTCCTACAATCTCCGGGCTATCTTCAACAATAAGTATTTTCATACTTTGCCTCCGTTTTAATCACCTGTCAGCACCTTATCTCGATCTTTCTCTTTTGCCGGTTCTAACAAATCGGCGAGTACTTCATCTCTGGAGTTCATATGAGGAGGCTTCAGATGGGCTATATCAAAGCCCCTGGACTGTTTCCTCCTCTGATACCTGGCAAAACTCCCTTTCTCCAGTACCGTTACCCTTAAGGGGTCTTCTTCGGTCAGCTTTCTTAAGTCGGCATAGTCCTTATCCAGGCTAATCAATTGCTCATCAATCCGCCTTAAGGCTTCCTCCTCCCTGACCTCTTCTCCCTTGAGCTCCAGATAAAGATGCAGGACAGATTGGTCGCTTTCACTTTCTTTACGGGCTAGCCAGTCTTCATAAGCTATCTCCGTATTCTGTATCGCTCTCCAGATCGTCTTCTCATCCAGCCTGGCAAACCCGGCAAGATCAATAATATCGTCTGCCCGACTCTGAAATAACATCTGCGGCAGATGGATGCCGGCTTTCTCATCCTTAAGACTGATAATCTTGACCCTGTCTCCGATCCGGTATCTCACAAAGGGTCCACCGTGATAGCTGGTGACTACGATCTCATAAATCTCTCCGGCTTTCACTTCATCCAGAAGAACGGTCTGAGGCTGGTAGCGGCTATCCTGTTCTGCTTTAAGGTATTCTACCCTGGGGATAAACTCATAGAAATTGGTATACGGGACAAAGCTCATCCCATTCTTGTTCCATCCCTGCATGGCGATGAACCCGGTCTCGGTACTGACATAGACATCCAGAGGCTCTACTCCCCAGTAATAAGCAATCTGATCCCGGTAAACACTGCTGTCCGTCCCACCCATCACCAGACCCTTAACCTTCCAGAGATCTCTGGGTAAGAGAGGCCGGCGAGCCAGCCTGGCTCTCATCATGGCCCTCAGTAAACGTAAGACGGCAAGCGGAGTAAAAGCGGAATAGCTAATGCGGGTATTATTACCCAGATGCCCAAAGTTCTCTCCCACCTTAGCCAGTACCACAGCAATGGAAGAAACATAATCTATCCCCGTCTGCAAGGCCTGAGTAAATCCCTTCTGAATTCTTTCCTGAAAGAGCATCTGCTCTGCCAGATCAAGGGGAGGGATAGCCTGGTAAGCCATCCTCTGCCGGGAGATTCTGGCCATAATCCCGGTAATATAAGGTACAGGGGGTAGATTCAAGACCACTTTGGCTCCCGGTTTAAGCTGTACCTCTCCCTTACGATTGGCAGAGGCCAGGATAAAGGCGGTCAGGGTATTATCGGCCAGCCAGCGAAGGTTATCCGCACTATAGGGAACCCATTTAACGGACCCGGTCTTACCGGATGTATGGGCCCAGGTTACGGGCTTGAAGGGGAGCAGGTCTTCCCGTCCTTCTCTCAGGTAAGGCTCATAGTCTTTATAACGGGTAAAGGCGGTATGACGGCGGAATTCTTCCACACTGGCGGGTTTACCATGGGGCAGCAGCAAACGGCCTAAAGGGGAGT
>DEUU01000450.1 GCA_002362735.1 Dehalococcoidia bacterium UBA3254 | reverse complement strand
GATCTTCATCCACCCCTCCCAGATAGTTTCAATACTATTCTATCTGAGAAGGGCCCTCTTAGTCACATTTATCGTGGCCGTGTACTAGATATTTAGTTGTCATTTCATTAAGAATTGCGTTGATTGAGTAATGATCAATGCAATTCTTATTTAAGCAAGATACAGAAATTTTTTGGTTGGTAGTTCGCTATAGCGATATCTGGCAAGATCGTATGTGCAATCTTCGTACCAATTGGTATTCTCGATTACGATGGTACTCTTAACTTTCCATTATGGTATTACCTGTAACGTTATCCGCCCCACCGCGTCTTTACAGCGCACCAGAAAACAATCCCCCAGATGGCAATTAACCGTCCGGAAAATATAGCCGCTCTGGTCACCTTTCTTGCCTCTCAAGAAGCCGACCCTATCAACGCCTGTGTCTTTGAGATCTGGCACGGACAAGTGGGCATATTCATCGACCCACCACCTGGGGACAAGGTGATTTGGAAGGACGGCGGTTAGACAAAAACTATTAAAGGTTATTCCGAATACTTTGACCGCAGAGCGGGGCAGGGAATTGTTCCTGGTTTCACTTCCGTTGCGGCTGGAGCGCATAATGGAATCACAGGCCAATCTCTGAACCGTCCACCAGAGTCTCAAGTTCTCCTTAGTTTAGCCAGATATCGATAGTTTCCGGAATACGTGATCCGTCCTAACTGTGATTACATGCATTTCTATTTATTTCTTCCCAGTCAGCTTCATATTCTCAGGCCGAGGACCGGCAGCTTCCGGCCAATGCATTCCTTCTGCAATACCTTCATCTTCGTAGCCGGCATCTACAAAAAGCATTCGCTTTAGATCATCCTTCGATACCAAATCCTTGCGAGACTTCTCGGTCCGTTTTAAAGACTGGTTGATTTCCATCATTATAAAAGGTCGCGTAACCTTCAGAATTCTCCAGGGTGCATGTGGAAGGTTGGCCGGTATGAGGATTGCAGTAGACCGGTTGAACGTGTATTTTTCCATTTCCTCGCCCATACACATCTCCACTTCAGCTCCCAGGTCATAAGGATGGTCAGGATCTGTCCCCAGGTGGATGAGAAGCTCAGGATACTTATGGGTATGAGGACCATGCATGATCTCACCCCATTTATTAGTTCCATATGCCCCGTAAGGTTTATCGCCTATCCAATACACACCATAATTGTTAAATCCCTCGAAATTTTCGCTATTAATAAAAGCGATCGCTGCATATGGCCTCTTGGCTTGTATTTCCGGATCAATGCCGGATACAAACAGGTGCTCGTATTTTCTTTTTGCCATTCTCTTTTTTCTCCCTATTTATGTAAATAGTTTTAATATTCAGATTAACAAATATCAATCACCACTGAATTTTAGATTAATCCCAATTTTTTACCCTCTTGAATGCGGCACCTGAAAGCGAAGCATACCCCAATGTCGTCTATTCTATCGGAGGATTTTGGCGGAATATTCCACTTTCGGGTTACTATTAAAACAGTCCCCCATCATAAATTCCGGGTAGCTTAGTCCGTCATCTGAGTTTTATAAGTCAATGAACTAAACTTTCATCTTGCCTACCCTGGTTTTACCATCCGCCAGGAAGTGCTCCGTAAACTTGCCATCAGCTGACTTTTCCATCATGGTATAAACGCCGGTTTCAGCAAATACCAGGAAAATGAAGGGCTTAGTTACTACCTTAAAATTCAGAGGACAATGGGGTACCCCTGGCGGTATAGACACGATAGTAGTCTTATTGATGATATGTTTTTCCTCTTCCTCTCCCAGACAAAGCTCTACTTCTCCTCCAAAATCACGTATATCTGCGGCATTGCCTCCAATGAAGCAGAGGAATTCATAGAAGGGATGTATATGGGGCTTATCCACCATATCCATAGGCGCTACCATTATGTGATAGTTGATAATAGCCGGGGACTTTAGCTTTTCCCAGGCTGTGGATATCGAATCCACCCCATGCCATTTCATAATTGGCTCGGTTAGTACTAAGTCCTCATATTTTGTTTTTGCCATTTACTTTATTCCTCTCTTTTATTTAATTCATAATCGACATCGCTTTGATCAGGTTCCTTTTATAATGTGCCTCTTAACCTGGGATCCAGAGCATCCCTGAGGCCATCCCCTACCATATTAAAGCCAAAGACGACCAGCATAATGGCGAATCCGGGGACAAAGGACAACAGTGGATTCGTCACCAGATATTTAAACCCGTCATTTACCATGGCTCCCCAGGAAGGGGTTGGCGGGGCAATACCGATACCCAGGTAACTTAATCCGGCTTCAGCCAAAATCGCTGAACCTATTTGCATGGTGATTAAAACGATTAGAGGAGGAAGAGCGTTAGGGAAGATATGACGGAACATCAGTCGCCAGTTACTGCTGCCGAGCGACCGCTCGGCTAATATATAATCAGTTTCTTTGATGGCCAACACTTGACCGCACATCAGCCTGGCATAGGCCGGAATTAAAGCTATTCCCAAAGCAATCATCACATTTTTCAGCCCGCCACCTAATAAACCCGCAATAAGCATAGCCAGAAGCATCATAGGGAAAGACATTAATGTATCGACGATACGCATGATCACAGCATTGATCCAGGAACCATAGAATCCCGCCAATAACCCGGCCGCCATACCGACACTGGCAGCGATACCCAGGGCCACTACTCCCACCATAAGTGAACTTCTGGCGCCGTATATCAGGCGAGTCAGACAATCTCTCCCCACGAAGTCAGTGCCTAATAGATGTTCTCGGGAAGGCGGTTGTAAGAATTGTCTCAAATTTTGTTCGCTCGGGGAATAAGGAGCAAAAAGAGGTCCGAAGATAGCAACTATAATGATTACCAGCAATATTATAAGACCAAATATAACCAGTCCGCGACTAAGAAAAATGCGGATGAATCTGCGCCATTCACTGGTTCGATGTATAGTTTCCGGCGCCGTTTGAATAGTTATAGTTCCCTGCGACATTGCTTTCCTTCTAACACGAACTCACTTCATATTTCATTTATTCGTACCGGATGCGGGGGTCTAACCATCCATAGGATATGTCTACCAGGAGATTAGATAACACTATTACCGTCGTCAGTATAAGGGTTAACCCCTGGACATAAGGATAATCATGCTGAAATAGTGACTCAACCGCCAGCCTGCCCATACCGGGTCT
>DEUU01000235.1 GCA_002362735.1 Dehalococcoidia bacterium UBA3254 | reverse complement strand
ACCGTACTTATTGGCGTTTGTCCCGACCGAACGATGATATGTTCTATGCTGATGAAACCCGCATTGATTCTGTTGGGCAGCGGAGCCGTTGGATTGAGTGCGTTAGCGTTAGGCTTATCGCTGCCGGTGAGAAACCTGTTTAGAGCGTTACTATTTTCCATTGTTGTGCTGAACAAAAAAGTCGTTGCCTGGAAAGGAGTATAGCTGAATATGAAAAGCATGCGAATTGTTTACTCTTTTATCGGGGTTGTTATCTTATCAGGTTTGATTTTCGGCAGCAGTGTCTATGCTAAGAATACGTTGAATCCCACCGAACTCTCACATTTCTTTGTGCCTTTCCCGGCAGGTAAGGTAGTTAGGCCGATGACCGTCAAACAACTTGACGGAAGCGGAATTTTCGTTCGACCAATGGTGATCAATGTCGACCAGAGGGGAATACTCAAAAAAATCTTTAATCCTGGAGTGGAAGGACTATCTACGCACTGGCTGGATAATGTCGACACAAAACCCCACCGGATTGGACTGAAATTTACTAACGTCAACATGGAAGTGGAATGGGATGTTCACGCTGGAATTCCCTGGGACCCTGAAACAAAGACATTCACGGTGCCCATCGGATCCGGGGAACGTGTACCGGATCTAGGTGTTGACTGGTTATTCTTCTTTACTCCAGAGGTTATGACCCAGGACATCTGGTATGACGGTAGTCTGGTAGTCTACGACGCTGATACCAATGAGACGCTGACCACAATCCCTATAAAGTTCCAAAAGAGTACCGCAACGTCAAATACAACACCAAATCAGGGAGGACGCCCGGCGTCAAGCTATAAATAGCAAATCCAAGAAAGGAGCGATCGATGAAATTCTGGCAGGCTGTTATGAGGCATAAATGGCGCTATCTCGCGTTCCTGGGCGGTTTCGTCTTTTTTGTATATCCTTCCGCATTGCTTATCCGGGCAGCCTTTTTCTTGCAAGGCAGTACCGCTATGCCCGATTTGCACAAGACTTGTTTCAGGATGCCGTTCGACTGGATTTTCGGTGGCAATTTCGCAAACTTTGATGGCCGCTTACTTACAATTGGCTTTATAGGAGCAACTCTGGGTGTATCGCTGTTATTTGGGCCTCTTTTTTGCGGATGGTTGTGTCCCGTTGGATCATCCACAGAATTGGTCAGCAAGACAATGCCTCGCAAAGCTAAAATCAACTTGACACGAAAAATAAATCCAGCAGCCTTGCGATACGGCTTTTTGGGCTCGTTTGCCCTTGTTTCCGCCCTCGCCGTGTTTGCGCCTACGACCGGATTGGCCAGCATTTGTTGCCGTTACTGCGCGTCTAGTCAGCTACAGACGGTCGTCAACGCCATATTTTCCCCGGGGTCCTGGAATTACGTTCATTCCGGAGCAATAATGGTCTTTGGAGGCTGGCTGCTCATCGGTGGCGTATTCTGGCAGGGCGGCCGCGGCTGGTGTCTTTATGGTTGCCCACTAGGTGCAGTATCTAACGTGCTACATACGGTTGGTTCCAGACTCCCCTTCACCTACAAAGTAAAGCACAATTCCACAAAATGTACCGGATGTAACGAATGTGAGAAGGTGTGTCCTTCATGGTCGATAACGCAGAATGAGAAGAACGTTAACATTAACAGGAGCACATGCACTGCCTGTCTGGAATGTATAAAAGCCTGCAACCAGGGATGTTATTCTTACGCCAGGGGTAAAATCAATGGTAACTAACCGTTTCAGAATTTGGATTAAGAAAAAGATAACTACTATTCTTGTTTTCTCCTATGGCATCATTATCGGAACATCGGCACCGATATTGCTTACTCGCTGTGTCTCGAGCGGGTCAGGCTGCGCGAACTGCGCAGGATTTTGCGGAGTGGCATTGGGGATCTTGCCTCTCGTGATCTTTATTACTTTTAAAGGTCGAGTGAAGCATACGGGCCAGCACCTGCTATCGCAGGTTATGAGGACGGGAAAGCGTAGTGATTTATAAAAAATTTAAAAGGCTAGATTTGAGTTTCTTATTGGGAACAAAATCCTTACTTACTTTCGTTCCTATAATTCTATGCATTTTCATGTTCTCTTTGTTTTTTGTATCATGTAACCGACCGGTCGAAGGTGACAGCATTACTTTGGAATTTACGACCAATTATGTCAAAACGTACGATGTAAATGGGGCATTTGGCTTTAATGAGGTAGATTGTATAGTTTTCAGGTGTGGATCATTTGACCTGAACGAAGTTGGAGTAGTCGCCAAGATATCGAAATCAAAAAACCTGAAGGCTACTACATTAGTTTTCGTAAAACCAACCCAATCTGGAGATGCTTATGCAGACTATATTCAGATTGCTGCCGCTCCGGTTGTTGGCAAAGAGTATGAGTACGATATGGCGCAAGCCAAATTCTATCAGGTGACGCCTTCGTCAGTGGAAGCGGCTATCGACAACTATGGGATTCCATACCCGGATTGGCAAACAGGGGCTTGTAATGATTCAGAGAAGTTTCCTTGTTGTGAATGATTAGTCGGGATAGCAGGTTAAAAATGGTTTTAACCTCATATCCCAATGGGAAATGTAAAGCGTTGTTCCATCTAGAAGGTATTTCTCCCCATCTCCACCAGATTAATTTTAGCTTCGATTTTTATACGATAGCTGCTTCTGTTTTTATCTTTCTGAACATTCAGCCTCAAATACTTGGAATGCGAGTTAGAGGTATAACTTAAATTTTGTCTCCACTGCAGCCAGACTAATAAGACTTCTTTTAAAGTAGCCGCTTACTCAGGAGATACACGAACGCTTTGGCCAAAACCGGAGAAACCTGGAGATAAGAGCCGTTGAAGCTTAATAGAGGTATTTGACCAGGCATAATACGGCTTCAGCAGAGTTAGGGGCAGTCTAGTTCCGATTTAACGATAATACTTGGGTTACTTCTTCACAGCTTTCTGGACTTTCTGCAAGACATCAGGTGGTACTGGATCCCATCCATGGGTATTTTTAGCGTGCAGAGCGATCATTTGCATTAGTTCATCCTGGTTATCAGATTTAACTTCGAAACTATCTTTCATACCGATATCTTTGCATTTAAATGATGGCATATTCTCCCTCCTGAATAATTGAGGCTGAGATTGAGCAGCCTCTAAATTGATTATAATCCATCTTTGGCGATCTAAAGATTATAATGAAAATGGTTAAGGTTTAGAGAAATTTCAAAGTGAAAGTTAAAATAAAAGACAAGCAGGTTGCTCTTAAACCAACCCTCTCTCTATTCGATGCTACAGCCATTAATGTAGGAGCGATCGTGGGTGCCGGAATATTTGTTGTTACCGGTATTGTAGCCGGGCTGGCTGGTTCGGCGATGCTGGTATCTCTAGTTCTGGCAGCCATAGTCTCCTTGTTTACCGCTCTTAGCTTTGCAGAATTAACTTCCCAGCTTCCTCAAGAAGGCGGAGCTTATGAATTTGCTTACCATCTGGTATCTCCATTTACCGGTTTCATTGCTGGGTGGATGTGGGTCATCTCCAATACCTTTGTGGGAGCCGCGGTAGCCCTCGGTTTTAGTAGTTATCTGGTAGCTATAGTTCCCGGAATACCGGTTCAGCCCGTGGCTATAGCTATTACGGTAGTTTTTGCCATCTTGAATATAATCGGGACCAAATCCTCAGCTACCTTCAACAATATTTTAGTAGTAGCTAAAATCCTGATACTATTCTTTTTTATCGGCCTGGGTTCACACCATATTGACTATGCCAACCTCAGCCCTTTTAAGCCCCTGGAGCCGGGAGTTTTATTTGGAGCCTACTTTGTTTTTTTTGCCTTTAGCGGCTTTGCCAGAATTTCGCTGATGTCAGCTGAGGTTAAGAATGCCAGGGAAAATGTACCTCGCTCCATTATCCTGTCGCTGTTAATCTCAACCATCATTTACCTTGGCGTAGGATTTGTGGCTATTGGTCTAATTGGACCAGCCAGGTTAGGGGGTTCGGCTTCGCCTTTAGCCGATGCCAGTCAGGCTATCGGCAGCGCTCTGGTTTCCCGGGTGGTTACCATTGGTGGGCTAATTGCCACTGCCAGCGTCCTATTAACTACTATCCTGGGTGTTTCACGCATGAGCTTTGCCATGGCTCAGAACCGAGACTTGCCGGGATTATTAGGCAAGATACATCCCAAATTTGATACCCCTTATCCAGCTATCATAATATCAAGTGCCCTGATGATCATCCTGATCTTCGTTTCTAACCTTTCCCAAATTGTAGCCGTAAGTACTCTGGCTTCGCTCATTTATTATGGTATTGGTAATTTTTCTGCATTGAGATTAAAACATAACGAAAGAATATATCCCCAGGTCATCCCACTGCTGGGTATTATCTCCTGCATCCTGTTCGCGGTGATTGTGATCTTCAAATCACCGGAAGCCTGGATTATCGGCATCATCATTTTGCTTTCAGGTTTCCTTTATTTTAAATTCGGTAGAAAGCGTAACCAGAATAACCAGTCCATTAAACCTCGAAACTAAGGGCCCTCTTTCTAGATCAGATAGGAAAGTCCATTTGCCTTATTTTGTAACAATTTCTCACTGCTTTCGTTAAGCATATTAAGGTAACGGCAAATTAAATTTGTGGAGGAATATTAATGAGAAGAATAGTCAAGATTTTAGGTTTAGCTATGGTATTAGCCGCTATACTGGTAGTGGCTCTGGCCGGGAGCGTTTTTGCGGGAAATGGTGACTGCGATCAGTCACAGGCGCAGGACAATCTCCAGCTCCAGGATGGCAGTGGCGATAATTGCCAAAACCTGGATTGTGTTCCCGTCGGAGACGAATATAAATACGGTAATGGTGGCTCCGGGGATTACGGGAAATACTGCAATAATATCGTAACGGACTAATAGCACACCCATAGATAAAAACTGATGAAATGTAAAATCCCAGGATAAACTAAGGGTGGTTTCAGGTTAAATACTAAGGCCGTTACCAGGTAGGAGAAAGCCTGATGTTCACCATAAAATTAAGGAGAGGGAGTCAAGTAACTCCCTCTCCTTTTTCCTGTTCGAAATTCAATATTTATGATCAATAGCGGGCAAAGTGTTTTTACGAACATCAAATTTTCCAGATCATTTGCTATGCCTGGCAATTCTTAATTTAGAAATATCCTTCTTTTCTTTATCAAACCTGACAGGGAGACTTCCTTTTTGTTACGGCACTTATAACCCGGAAAAATGAAACAAGTCTGTTTAATACGGGTAAACAGCTGAGAAGTAATACTAAAATATCAAGGGATAGATGGACAATTATGGAGAAATTGATGAGTTAAAAGTTGAAATAACCATGAAGTGACAATTTTTTTCGAGCCGCTAGCGTTTGCCAGCACCGCTTGTGGATTCGGAAGTGTTGCCGGGGTTAGAATTGGTATCTTCTCCTGTCCCTGTGCTGCCACCAGACCCAGCTCCGGATCCGCTTTCTTCACCGGTGCTGGTGTTACCTCCCGTATTAGGCCCAGTATTCGGTTGGCTTGTGCCACCTTCTCCAGAGTCTGATCTGCTCCCAGATCCAGTTCCTCCAAAGCCGCCAGCACCTCCTTCATTACCTGGAACCGAAGACGGGAAAATAGTCGATGGACTTGGTTCAGGGATCGTATTGCTTCTATCATTAGAAGGTGTAATGTTAGGCCCACGGCCAGGTTCGTAACCTGGTATTTGGCTGGATCCACCATTAGGTTCACCCCGGGTCTGGTATCCATAACGAGCCTGGTTTTGATATTGCATAGTCATTGTCTGGCTGACTTTAATTTCATTCTGGTAGCTTTGTGGTACATGTTGAAAAATAACATCCAGGGTTTTCATGTAACTCTGAAGTCTGGTATCAGTTAGTTTATCAATTTCGGCAGTTTGATTTTGAGTGTTATGCGCATTTTGAAGAATCTGCTGTCCCAGTTCATTAAACTGCTGATATTGAAGTATCGCTTCTCGCATCGCTTGGTATTGATGCTCATTAGCTTTAGTCTGGGCTCGCTGCAATCGGTTTTGCATCATATCCAGGTTATTTATTGCTGCTAGCAAGTTATCTTGCTTCGCTAGATTGGTGAAGGTGTCGATTTGCTGCGCAATGACCAGATCTGTTGCCTGTCGAACAGACAAGTTCTCCCCATAAGCATTATCAAACAGAACATCGCAGTAAAATATCTGGTCTCTCAATTTTTGTGAGAATCTTTCCAGTGTATTAGCCCGAATAGTGGCATCTGTGATACTCTTCAGGTTACTTCCAGCCTCTTGTAAGTTGTTTCGGTATCCCTGAACCGCCAGTTCGGTTTGGCTGGAATTCCTGGCAGCCAATTGGTTTAACTCGATGAGTCGGGTCTGAGCAAATACTAAATTGAGTTCGGCCTTAGTGGTATAATCATCAGCCATCCAGATTCTGATTTCTTCTGTACCTGTCTTTACGGGATAAAGCGTTTCTCCAGGCAAACTGTTTTGAGCGGCATAAGCAGTACTCCCTCCTAATACGGATATTACAATCACGCCAATCACAATGGCTACCGCCATCCTGGCCCAAACCAATTGAGGAGGCAGACCAAAGCTAAAAATATCTTTCCATAATCGAGGATTGTTCTGTTTAGTTGATCTTAATTGCTGCAATAATTGAGCTTTAGCAGACCGCTTATAACTCGGCTCAAGATAGAATGCGGGAGGTTCCTGAATGTTAAGTGCCATCTTCAGCAGAGGTTCCAATTCCCTACGAAATGACGGATAGCGCTCCAGGCAGTCTTTCAGGGTAGCCTTGCCGGACCGAATCTCTTTAATACAATCAGTTAAGATAATTTCTATCTTTTCCAAATTAAGCCTCTGCTCTTCCAAGGATATTCCGCATCTTTTTGAGCCCCCGGTGCATGATCACCCGGATATTTCCTTCGGTTTTATTCAGGGCAGTTGCGATTTCAGGGTATTCAAATCCTTCTATGAAACTCATTAATATTACCTGCTGCTGGTCTTCGGGTAGTTGTAATATAGCTTTTCTAACCTCTTGCTGAGTAAAAGCTGATTCTATTAAATTTTCAGGATTATTAATCTGGCTTCCCCAATCTATTTCATTATCAAGATAAGCATGATATTTTTTAGTACGATAATAATCAATTACCCTGTTATGGCTAATGGTAAACAGCCAGCCTAAAAAAGGTGTTTTCGTTCGCTTATATTTAGGTAGTACCTGCCAGGCTTTCGTAAAAACCTCCTGCGTTAAATCCCGTGCATCATCAACATTGCTCGTTCTGTAGTAAATATGGCGATAAATGCGGTCGGCATAAATATCATAAAGCCTTCCGAAAGCCTCCGTATCACCATCTACAGCACGGTCAACGATCGTTTCTAGTTGTTGTTCCAGATTTGAATCGTAACTGGCCGAGTTCAGCAATGCTGTTTCCTATCCCGTTTAACGAATAACCCAGTAAAATGTTACAGTTTTGTTCTCTGTAATATATAAATTGTAGTTTGAACTTTAGATTAGCCACACTAATTGTTATTTATTGAAATACGCCAGGAATCAATTCATGTCTAAATATGAGTCAATTGTATGGCAGATCGTGGACAATGGGATATACATTCACCACAGCGTACGCATTCCACCTGATTTATTTCTGGCTTTGTTTCCCCCGATTTGATTGCCCCATGCTGGCAAAAGACCTTTTGGCAGGCACCACAATTACTGCAATTACCGGCTATCTTAATCTTAAAGATAGCCAGCCTGGAAAAAATAGATAGAAAAGCACCCATCGGGCAGACGTATTTACACCAGGGGAAACCGCTAAAGAGTGAAATTATAAGAAGTAGAATCAGCAGCACTGTGGGGACCAGAAGTGTAAAATCGAAATTAAAAAGGGCTTTAAACGGGTCGAATCTGGCATAAATGGCAGTCCTGGTAACAATGGCCGAGATTATTATCCCAGCTAAAACCAAATATTTAAGATAGCGCAGATACTTGTGAAAAGTTAGACTTTCAGCGATATTCCTGTGTTTATTACCGATTTCTTTACGATAAATAAAGGTTTGGACAGCACCCATCGGACAGACCCAGCCGCAAAAAAGCCTTCCCAGTAAAATAGCGGATACAATCAGAATACCTACCTGAAGATAGGCTGGTATATGGTTTTGAATCTCTCCGGCTTTAATAATGATGTTCTGCAAAGATCCCAGAGTGCAAGGACAACCGCCGACCATAAATCCCAGATAAGCCAGAGAGGCGAGCAGAATCAAATATCTTAACCGGTAAAAACGCTTGACGATTATTATAGTCGATAATAATAAAAGGATTATAGTAGCCAGAATATAGGGCTCGGTAATGCCTCCAATGAAGGCCTGTCCCCAGCTTTTTTCAGCTGGATTATCACTCATAAGCTCAACTTGAGATACGTCAGTATTAATTTGGGGAGTAACGGAAATAATTGAAATAGTAGAGGACACCGGAGAAGGTGCAGAAACGGGGCTAGAGGGGCTGGCAATTGCCGCCAAGGGTTTGACCGTGACATTAGCGACTGCATAGCCTCCTCCTTTAGGACATTCTCGGGTAACTTCGATCTTGGCGCTGGCGGCATCGGTTACCTTGACGCTGATTTGTTTTTTATAATTATTGGTATTGACTTTCTGCCATGCTGTTTGTGACGCCATCTCCAGTCCTGTCAGTTTAATTTGAGTCTGGTCTATAGGGACGGTACAGTTGCGGTGTTCCAGTTGTACGTTGATCGTAAAACTCAACACCTCGCCAACAGACCCAGAGGCGCTGGCCGGTGAAGTTGTGATATTACAGGCTAATGCCGGGCAGGCCAAAATCCCAACCATAATAATCGCGATAAGGAAGGCTATTAACCATCTGGCATTTTTATGGCTGGGGGTATAATAATTGGAATTCTTCAAGAGGTTTTACAACGGAACCTCAAGTTTAATAACTAAAAATCCAGTACATACTCACCCTGTAGCACGG
>DEUU01000168.1 GCA_002362735.1 Dehalococcoidia bacterium UBA3254 | reverse complement strand
ATAAAGCCACCAAGGCTGCCCAGGTACAGAGCCGTCTCAAAGCCCTGGCGAAGGTTGAGAGAATCGTTGTGCCTCGTTCGACAAAGAAGATTCACTTCACATTTGTGGATCCGCCTCGAAGTGGAGACGAAGTAATAAACTTAAAGAATATTTTTAAATCTTATGACGGTAATGTGGTCTACAGAGACCTTAATCTGAGTTTGAAACGCAACGACCGGGTGGCGCTGGTGGGGCCGAACGGCGCCGGTAAAACCACTTTATTAAAAATTCTGGCTGGAGTACTTCCTTTTGAGGGAGGGGAACGGAAACTGGGAGCCAATGTTACGACCGCTTATTATGCTCAATATCAGCTTGAGCTTCTGAATGAGGAGAACACCGTCATCGAA
The DNA here is from genome assembly GCA_002362735.1 of Dehalococcoidia bacterium UBA3254. The sequence continues at coordinate 9,044 of DEUU01000168.1, read as the reverse complement.
GAAATTCGGCGCGTAGCTCAGGATGAACCGGAACAAAATTTAAGGGGTCTTCTGGGAGCTTTCCTTTTCAGCGGCGACGATGCCTATAAAAAAGTGGCAGTTCTTTCCGGGGGAGAGAAAAGCCGGCTGTCAATTGCCAAGATGCTGGTGCGACCCGCAAACTTTTTGCTGATGGATGAACCGACTAATCATCTGGATATCGCCTCCAGAGAGATGTTGGCGGATGCACTGGAAGCCTATCACGGTACGCTGTGCTTCATCACTCACGATCGGACTGTGATACGTGAGATTGCCAATAAGATAATAGAAATCCGGAATGGGGAACCGGTGGTATATCAGGGGAACTACGACGAGTACCTGGAGTGGAGGCAGGGGGCTGGATCCGGAGATGAAGAGAATGCGTTTGCAGGATCCTGGACGGAATCCTCTTCACATTCTCAGATGCCACTCCAATCGCTGACCTCCAGAGATATCCAGAAGCAGAGAAAAATAGCGGCGGGTGAGCTCCGGAACAGCTATTACAGGGAGAGCTCTCCTCTGAAAAAAAGAATCAGCGAAATTGAGAACGAACTGGCCAAACAGGAGCAGGAGTTCCGTGAACTGGAGGCTTATTTTGCCTCTCCGGAGACGTACGGCGATTCAACCGAAATTACGGCGAAAACGATCCGGCACCACGAGCTAAAAAAGACGATCGGTCAGCTGGCTGAAGAATGGGAGAAAAAGTCCCTCGAGGCGGAACAAAAAAGGCAGGCGTTTGAAGAGGCGAAAAAGGGACTGGAGCTAGAATTCGGGAGGAATGGGGAATAATGCGCTGGATTTTATGGATTTGCGGCCTTGTTTTAATCGGCAATTTTGTAGTGCTGATGAAGTACGGGGATACTCTCCAGAGTACTCATTTATTCATCGTCCGCGGCACCGTTTTCTATCCAGTAGCCTTCCTTAATCTGATACTGGGCATAGTATTAATCACCATGCTGGTGTTGAGAATAATACGTCGGAAAGATTAAGCGGCGTTTCCGCGCCGTAAGCTGATACCGGCCAGTATCATCAGCACTACAGCATAAGCTACGAGAATCCCTATTTCTTTGCCTATATCCAGTAAACTCTGTCCCTGAAGCATTAACGCTCTGGCACCATCAACGGCGTAGGTCAGCGGCAAGAATTTAGCAATCCACTGCAAATAGTCCGGCATCTGATTGACCGGGAAAAGTACCCCACAGATAAAAATCTGGGGGACGATAATCAAAGGGATGAATTGCACCATCTGGAACTCGTTTTTGGCAAAAGCGGAAATGAAAATACCCAGACAGACAGCCAGAATGCCGATCAGTATCTGAAAGACGATGATTTGCCAGAGCTCTCCCCGGGAATCGACTTTAAGCACGTAAACGGTATAGAAAAAGAGAATAAGGGTCTGTATGATAGCGAAAAGCAAGAATCCCAGCAGGTAACCGGCGACGATGTCTAATTTTGAAACTGGCGAAGCCATCAACCTCTCCCGGGTGCCCTGGGAGCGCTCTCTGAGAAAACTGATGCCGCTTAGTAGAAATCCAAAGAAAAGGATGAGAACGGCCAGCATCGCAGGAAGAGTCGAATTCAAAATCTGTTTATTGGGAAGACTCACGCCGATAAGACTGGCGATAACCAGGGGCACGATCACGATTAGAGCTATCGTCCGCCGATCGCGTAACAGCTGGTTAATGGTCCGCTGAGCAATGGTCGAAATATTACTCAACATTGGTTGTCACCTCCCCACGCCGGATGAAGTAAAGAAAAGCATCCTCCAGCGTGGCATCTGGTTTTCCGGTAGCGGCTCGCAGCTCTCCCGGAGCCCCCAGAGCGATAATTTTACCATCCCTCATAAATACCAGTCTCCTGCAATGGGCGGCGTCATCCATCGTGTGGCTCGAGATTATCAGTGTGGTCCCTTTTTGGATCAGGCTTTCAAAGTATTCCCAGAAATGGACTCTGAGCTCGGGGTCGAGCCCGACCGTCGGTTCGTCCAGAAACAGCAGCGTCGGCTTATGCACAATGGCGCATCCAAGACTCACTCTCTGTTTCATACCCCCGCTTAACTGCGAGACAGAGGTTTTTCTTTTTGACCAGAGATCGACGACTTTAATGACTTCATCGACTCTCTGCACGCGCTGTTTCGTATCCTTCATGCCGTAGATATGAGCGAAAAAATCGATGTTTTGCTGAACGGTAAGTTCGGAATAAAGAGACGGCAGCTGAGGCATATAACCGATATTTCGGGCATTCGCCGGGGAAGGATTCTGCCCCAGGCAGCGGACGTTTCCGGCAGCCGGTTTAAGCAAGCCGACCATCAAGCGTATCAAGGTGGTCTTCCCGGCTCCATTGGAACCGAGCAGTCCAAAGCTGATGCCGGAGGATATTTCCAGGGAAATATCGTTGATCACTTTGAGTTTGCCGTAGTAAAAAGACAGATTTTGCAGGCTGATTGCAGTGTTATTCATACGTTATCTCCAATATTAAGCTACTCCCATTCCGTGTCCTTTCACATCGAGCCTGAGGGTTTTGAGAGTTCAGATGCGTTATTCGTCAAGCCATGTAGAATAAAATTCAAGATTTCACCGGCAATTTCCTCAGGAGCCAGGCGGTTCAGCGGGCTGCTTTCTTTCTCCAGGCTCTTTAACAGGTGCATGCCAATCATCATGCTGCCTACCAGTCTGACCGCGATCGCCGGGTCCATCCGGCGGAATTCACCTTGGTCAATCAGGCTGCGGTACATTTCTTCCATCCGCGATAGAAAAGGTCCTAATAGCTTCTTTTGAAAAAGCGCGCTCAGCTCGGTATCGCGCTGGATTTCTCCCATAAGAGACACCAGAATAGTAAGGAAATCGCTCTGAAGAAGCTGAATTCTATCCTCCAGCGCTTCTTTAAGAGTAGCTGGAAATCCCTGGTCTTCCGCTTTATTGAAAAAGCTGCTTAATGGAGTCAGCATCAGGTTATCGATAATAGCAATAAATAATTCACGCTTGCCGGGATAATAAAGATAGATCGTACCGACAGCTACTCCCGCTAGTCCGGCAATTTCAGGTATCGTAGCACCCTTAAATCCTTTTTGTGCAAAAACCCGAATAGCGGCTTTCAGGATTTGCTCCTGCCGGCGGGCAGTGATTTGTTTTCTTTTGGATTCTCGGTCTATCACAAGTCATTTCCCTGATTAATGAATGAACGTTCATTCATTATTGTATTAAGTAAAGGGAGTTGTGTCAAGTAGGAAAATCGAGGATTAATTAAGGTGAAATCAGGGTGGGATGAAACTAAAAAGCGCTGCAAGATTTGTCCTTGCAGCGCTTTTCTCTATTAATGTTAATTCTACATAGGAGGCATTTGAGGCATAGCTGCCATCGAGGCTTTCTTGTCCTCCGGTCTGTCAGTCACCAGGGCTTCAGTAATCAGGGCCATAGATGCCACGCTGGCGGCATTCTGTAAGCCAATGCGCGTTACTTTCAGAGGGTCTACGATGCCGTGTTCTTCCATATTCACATATTCTTCTCTTATGACATCAAATCCGAAACCCGGTTTCATTTCCTTAACTCTGGCCAGTACTACTCCTCCATCCTGTCCGGAGTTACGGGCTAACTGCTTCAATGGTTCTTCAACCGCTTTTCGCACAACATTGGCACCGGTCAACTCATCACCAGTAAGCTTAAGTTTATCTAACGCTTTAGCAGCATTAATCAGAGAGATGCCTCCGCCCGGGAGAATTCCCTCTTCAGCGGCGGCTTTGGTTGCCGCCAGAGCTCCGCGGACTCGAGTTTTCTTCTCTTTCATCTCGGCTTCAGTGGGTGCTCCAACTTTGATGATGCCGACTCCTCCCGCCATCTTCGCCAGTCTTTCCTGTAGCTTTTCTTTCTCATAGTCGGATTGGACTTCCGTAATTTCACCTTTGATATGTTTAATACGTGCCTGGAGAGCTTCCGGACTGCCCTTACCCTCAATAATGGCGGTGTTGTCTTTATCTGCTTCTACACGGCGGGCGCGCCCGAGGTCCTCAAGGGTAACTGAATCCAGCCTGCGACCTCTCTCTTCGGTAATGACCTGACCACCAGTAAGAATAGCAATATCTTCCAGCATCGCCTTCCTGCGGTCGCCGAATGCCGGGGCTTTAACCGCCAGACAATTAAGGGTTCCTTTCAGCTTGTTAACGACCAGGGCAGCCAGAGCTTCCTTCTCCACATCATCGGCGATGATCAGGATGTTCTTGCTGACAGCGGCGATTTTTTCCAATGCTGGCAGGATATCTGCAACCGATTCCAGTTTTTTATCGGTAATTAAAATATAAGGATCATCTATAGCCACAATCATTTTCTGGGTATCGGTAACGAAATAAGGGCTGATATAGCCTCGATCGAATTCCATGCCTTTGGTAAACTCAACTTCTAGGCCGATGCCTTTGCCATCTTCAACTGTTATTATTCCTTCTTTACCGACCCGATACATGATTTCCCCGAGAATATTACCGATTTCAGGGTCATGAGAAGTGATGGTGGCTACTTTGGTCATTTCTTCTCGGGTGCTCACCGGCTTGGCCATCGATTTTAACTCGTTAATAATAGCGATGGTGGCTTTCTCGATTCCCCGTTTTAATCCTAACGATTCCGAACCAGCCGCAATGTTTTTAAATCCTTCGCGGATCATAGCCTGGGCGAGAATTGTCGATGTGGTAGTTCCGTCTCCAACTTCATCGCTGGTCTTCTTGGCGGCTTCTTTGATTATAGACGCACCCATATTGGTAAAATTGTGTTCCAGGGAGATATCCTGAGCCACCGTGTTGCCATCGTGAGTGGTATCCGGAGCCCCCCATTTTTTATCCAGGGCCACGTTCCTTCCCCGGGGACCAAGAGTCACTCTAACAGCGCCGGCCAGAGTGTCGACACCTTTCTTAAAATACTTTCTGCCTTCTTCACTGAAAGCCAGTTCTTTAGTCATTTTGCTTCCTCCTCGATTTTTTGCCGGTTGAAAGAGTGGCGGCCCTGGCACCACCCTGAGACTTTTTAATTGCCAGGATATCACTCTCAGGCATAATTAAATATTTTTCATTAGCGATCTTAATTTCTGAACCGGTGTATTTGGCATATATTACGCGGTCACCTACTTTTACATCCATAGGAAGCAATTTCCCGGCTTTATTGACTTTGCCGGGTCCGGCGGCGATTATTTCACCCTCGTGAGGTTTTTCTTTAGCAGTATCCGGAATAATGATGCCGCCTTTGCTGATCGTTTCTTCATCTACTGGTTTAACAATGACATTATTTCCCAGAGGTGCGAGTTTTTCCATAAAAAATGAGTCTCCTCCTTAAATAATTATAATTGGTTTTTAGTTTTTGCGGGTTGGATTGCTGCAGCCTGAAGCTTTGTCTGTTTTACATTCGGTCTTGCATTCAGTTTTACATTCAGTTTTACATTCGGTCTTGCTTTCCGGGGTCCCATGATCCTTCCTGTAGTCGGTAACATAAAATCCGGAGCCTTTGAAAACGATGGGTACCGGAGCAAATACACGCTCGGCTACACTATCGCAGAGCGGACACACGGCACTGGCACCTTCGCTAAAACTCTTCCTTAATTCAAACCTGTGGGCGCATTTTCCACACTCGTACTCGTAAAGTGGCATCTATTCCTCCATATATTTTATCAATAAGCCTGAAAAACAATTAACAGAAATGTTGCAGATCCAACACCTCAATTAGTTTATAAAATTTGAATCTGCTCTGCAACATTTCTGGTCGTTTTAAATAAGTCTTGATCTTAATTTGCGGTAAATTTCCTCCTTTCCCATTACATCAGGGTTGAGCCGGCTCTTCATATGGCTCGGCCAAATATTTATCTCCGGTATTTAGATCTACCCGGCTTACTTTCTCCATGTTTTTGGTATAACCACACTGAAGACATTCTTCGTACCAACCGTAGAAATCGGCATCGAGATAAATATTTCCACCACACTTAGGGCACTTTGTTCTCTGGACAAATCCTCCTCTTTTCATCTTGCCCCTCCTCATTTAAATTTGACTTGATTGCTTATAACGTGCTCGAAAGTCATTTTTTTTGCGTTTTAGCAGTCTAACCTTTTGTTTGCTAACAACAATATAAGGCATAAAGTGTTAGAATTACATTAGAAAATTAATAGAAAATTGTTAAGAATTTGAGGAAATGAAGATCCATGATCCGGATACCACGAATATCTCTGGAAAATTTGGATATTGAAGCGACTTTAAAATTGATTTTGAAGAATGCTGTTAAGACGCTCGAAAGCAGCGCAGGAGTGGTGGCGGTCTGGAACGAAGCGGAAAATCGTTTTATGATCAGTGCGTCGTTTGGATTGGATACTGAAGCTCTTGCTTTATTCAATCCGTTATTGGGCGAAGCTATCCCTGATCTTGCAGAAAGCCGGGTCAGCTACAGCCTCCTTTCCAACCTCTGGCCGGGCCGGGTTTTGCCTGCCTCCTGTGAAGGTGTGAAACTAAATCCAATTCTGGCGCTGCCCTTGAAAATCGGTGGGAAGTCCATCGGGCTGATCTATGTGCTGCGTCCCGCGAATGGTAAGGCCTTTAACGGTACTGACCAGTCGTTCCTGGTAGACTATGCCGAGCAAGGAGCCGTGGCGGTACAGAATGCCAAGTTAGCTTATCTCCTTGCCGAGGAGAAGCAGAGAATCGAGTCCGTTCTGGAAAACAGTGCTGACGGAATCATGAGTATAGACTCACGTTGCCGCATTCTGGGTTTCAATTCTGCGATGGAAAAAATGACGGGATTTCTCAGAAAAGAAGTGCTGGGAAAGGAATGTTTCAAGGTCCTGAATTTTACTGATCAGGATAACAAGAATCTCTGTAACATCCAGTGTCCAATGTTGATGAGTTCGACTGAAGATAAGAATGCCTTTGAACAGATAGGGACGATTCGTGCTAAAGAAGGTAAAACCGTAGATGTGGCGATGATTTACTCAATTGTACGGTCAGCAGAAGGTAAACCGATCAATGCCGTGGTCAACGTTCGTAACATCTCCAGATTACGGGAAATGGAAAATTTTCGGGAGACGATTCTTTCCATGCTGGGACATGAGCTTCAGACACCTCTGACCATCATCAAGGGTTATACCAATACTCTAAGCCGGACAGATGGTAAATGGGATGCAGAGACCATGAGGCAGGGACTTCAGGTCATTGAAGAAGAAAGCGACCGCCTAAGCGAAGTTATGAAAAAATTACTACTGGCTTCCCGGCTCAGTGCGGGAGCCATGAAGCTGGAAAAAGAAGCGGTATGTTTAATTTCAGTTGCCCAAAAAGTGGTGCGTCGTCTGGCTAATCTAACCAGTAATCACCGGTTCTTAATCGATTTTGTTCCTGACTTTCCGATGGTAATGGTTGAACCTCAGCTTCTGGAGCAGGTTTTAACTAATCTGATTGAAAATGCCGTGAAATATTCTCCCCACGGAGGAAAAGTGACTATCACGGGAAAACAAAAAGAAAACCAGATATTTGTGACAGTTGCAGACCAGGGTATCGGGATTGCTGCTGAGGACATGGAATATCTATTTAAAAGGTTCCATCGCCTGGACAAAGGGCAGTCCCGGAAAATCCAGGGGACGGGTTTGGGGCTTTATATCTGTAAGTCCATAGTCGAGGCTCATGGAGGTACGCTGGAAGTTAAAAGCGAGCCGGGAAAAGGCTCCGAGTTTTCCTTCACACTACCGATTGATAGTAATTTGTCAGTCAAAGGAAAGTGCTGATATGGCTGCACAAACTAAAATACTGGTGGTAGACGACGAACCCCGGACGGTCCAGTTTATAAGAATGAACCTGGAGCTGGAGGGTTTTGCCGTTAGCAGCGCTTCCGACGGCTACCAGGCATTAGAGAAAGTAACCAGAGAAATACCGGATCTGGTAATTTTGGATATTATGATGCCGGATATGGACGGATTTGAAGCACTGACGAAGATTCGCGAAATCTCCTCAGTCCCGGTAATTTTTTTAAGTGTGAAAGGGGAGGAACAGGACCGGGTCCACGGGCTCGATCTTGGTGCTGATGATTATATTACTAAACCTTTCAGCCCGCGCGAACTGGTATCACGGATCAAAGCGGTTTTGCGCCGTACGGAGCCGGAATCTAACAACCGTAAGACTATCATTGTGGTGGACGATGACCTGAAGATTGATTTTGAGAAACGTAGAGTATGGGTACGAGGCAAAGAAGTCAGATTAAGGGCTACGGAATACCGGCTGCTGTACCAGTTAGTCTCAAATGCCGGGAAGCTCCTCACCCATGAAACGCTCTTATCCCGGGTCTGGGGGCCGGAATACCGCGATGAAGACCAGTACGTACGGCTATATATCACCTATCTGCGGCAGAAAATTGAGAAGGATCCCAAAAATCCCGTTTATATTATCAGCGAACGGGGCCTCGGTTACCGGTTCAAGGAGTTTAACTCAACAGCTTAATACTTCGATGTCAGGACGCCTTCCCGGCTATATAAGTACAATAACCGTAGCTGACGGGACCGGACTTCGTCGTCTCGCAGGGGAATTCAGGGCATTCAAAACAGAGATGGACTTTCTTGGTGAAGGCACAGGAAGCGATCTTACAGAATTTATTATCTCTCGGTTGACAACCTGCCTGACCACTGGGACACTGGCTTTTCATCATCCGGGGACATTTCTCGCAGGCAATTCCGCACACACCGATCTTCAAAGCAAAACCCCCTTCGATTAGTTTGAATTAATGTTAGTCCAGGGAAATGAGGTTTTCAAGGGCAGTTTGCGTGCCCAAATCTACACCAGATATTTCGAGGCGCAGCGGTAACAGACAGGCATCTCTCTTTTAGCCCTCAATTCTCTGAATTTCCTCGCTCTGTCCGAGTACCAGATCTGGTGCAGAGTACTCTCGATCACATTTCCTATAGAATAATCCGGAAAATCAATACAAAAATTAACATTCCCGTCAGGCTGGACATCCAGCAGCCCCCGGACATTGTTACATTCGGCCTGATGAACGGTTGTATCGCTTTTTGTATACCATTCCCG
>DEUU01000016.1:927-7897 GCA_002362735.1 Dehalococcoidia bacterium UBA3254 | reverse complement strand
GCCGTCGCTGTGCCTTCCAAACCGGGGTTACCCGTCGCATCAGTCAGGATTACGGAAGCGGAAAGAGTACCGTCGGCCAGACCGGAAACATCAATAACGGTTCTGTTGATAGCGCCGCCTGCGCTAACTGTCCCGGTACCTGTAACCGAGCCCGGTCCTCCATCGCTCGTGATCGAATAATTAATACTGGCATTAGCTTCGCCAGTTCCGGTGATTGAAACACTGGTCTGATTGGTACTGTTTATCGGGTTAGTCAATGTGACGGAAGGCGCATCAGGACCTATGGTATCATAAGTCCGGATCAATTGAGTTGCCGCGGTATTTTCGTTTCCGGATGAATCCTGGGCTATGTCAGCGGTGATATTTACTGTCACTGCACCCTGTCCGGCAGGAGTTACATCGAAGGTATATTCAGTTGGGCTATTGGAAATGAAGTTGTCAACAGTCCCGTTACCCACAGCGATTTCACCTTGCTCAAAACCGGTGACCGGTTTACTGAATGTTGCCATTACAGGAATCGGAGAGATATTGGTTGAGCTTGACGCCGTTGATGTTAACGTGACAGCTGGCCGGGTGGCGTCTTTGGTGGCAGTCCTGGTAGTTGCAGATCCTGTATTTCCCGCCGCATCGGTCACTGTAACCGATGCAGTAAGGATGCCATCAGGAAGGCTCGTGACATTAATCCCGGTAATATTGATAGCCCCTCCGGCGTCAATTGCCCCTGAACCGGAGACTGGGCTGCCTCCTCCGCTGCTGGTGATGCTGTAGTTAGCGGTGGCACTGGCTTCACCGGTACCGGCGATCCCTACATTCGTTTGATTGATGTAAACGACGGGGTCGGTGAAAGATGATATTACTGGAGCGTCCGGGATACCCGTATCCAGGATAATACTATGAGTATAATCAGTGGACCAGTTATTAGCTGCATCCCCATATCTCACAGCGACGGTTTTACTCCCGTCTCCCGTAGGTAAAGTCCAGGGAATGTTAGCAATATAGTTAGTAGAGCTGGTGACCGATACCGGGGTAGCGCCCGAAGCGTCCGTACCATCGGCTACTTTATATTTTGTAACGCCTACAGCGTCGGTAGCCGATAAGTTCAACGTTACAGAGGTGCTTTTGGTGGCTGCCTCCCCACTGTTGATATTTAAAGAACCCGCAGGCGCGGTAGTATCTACAACAACAGTGTAGGTTATGGTTATCTGCATATAATCAATACTGGCGGTTCGGCTGCTATAACCGCTTTGGTTATATGCTGATAAAGCCACTCCGAAGTTGGAAGCGTTAATATCTGTATATGTCCAGGTAGTACCCCACAGGTCGGCGGCGCCGCCATAGGAGGCCGTTCCCATGGAAGTCGGCCAATCAGTTGATGTTCCGTAATCGCTTCCCACCCGGCTCCCACCCTTAATTAACTGGACTACATCATCATTAATGCTGGCTCCGCCAGTATTCGCAGAGCTCTGCCTCATTAGCGTGACTTGTATTCCATTTATCGTGGCACTGGTAGGAATAGCGAAACCAAAGTTGGTTCCATAGAGGTAATGGGAATAACTACCGGTTGAAATAGTAGTTGTTGCATAGTTAGTGTCATCTGCAGCAAGGCAATTGGCGGGAGTAGTCCAAGTAGAACCTGTACGCCCGCTATTATCAGCAGCTGTCGCTGCATAATTTGGCCCGCTTGACGCCCCATACACCGGCGTAGCTGCTGGCAAGACCATGGCCAGCAGAGTAATGACGAGGAGTATCGGGAATATTTTAAGACTCCACTTACTCCTTTTTGTTCCAGATAATATACTTTTCATTGTGCTCTCCTTTCTGCACCAGTTTCGCTTATTAAATTACGCATTGTGCAGACAGTTTATTTAAATTCTCTTTATACTCAATTATTGAAGTTTCATTTTTAAAATGAAGGCTAATCAGGATTAAGAAATCCCTCTCAATCTCCCTTTTAAAAAAGGGAGAAGGTCGACATTGTTTGTCCGCCTGAGGTGAACTCCATGATGGCAGCAAATGCCATAGTTTTAAATTGTTGAAATGCTTCTTCATCGGATTAAGAAGTTCCTTTGTCCGCCGGTGGATGTCGAGCTGCGGAAAGAAAAAATGATATAGACCATATTCCAGACATCTTCATGGGTGACCATATCTATGTGAACGGAGCTGTCTCCCTGTCTCAGGATGTTGCTGGCCCAGGTGATATACTGGCCGTTCGTGGGATCCAGTCCCAGCGTATCTACGTCGATGCCAGTGTAAGTTAACCCTCGGGTAGTGCTGTTCCAGACGTTGTCCGGATTACTCATTGAATTGTCCGTGGTAGTAGTGCCGTCCCAGAGCTTGGTCAACTGACTGCCATCGGCACGGCTGATGGCCAGGTAATCTCCGGTATAGAACGGATCGCCTTCGCCGACAAAGCAGGTTATTTTGGCGGCGTTGACTTCCGTAATGTTTCCGTACTGGTCCACGACGGGAGGCGGAACGATGAATCCGGAAATCATCCCGCCGGGTTTCCCATCTCCGTCAAAGTCCACGTTGACTCCGTTACGAGAATCATGGTTAGAATAGACAAATTTATCGTAGAGATAAAGCTGATGTCCTAACGTTGCCGGGCTCGTGTAAACAATGATCAGCGACCAGCCGGAATAAGCGATCTGGTCCAGTCCCGAGCCGACTCCATCTGCATCTACACTGCCGGCCCAGTAAGTGGCATAGCCGGGGATATTGGTCGCTGGCGGGGTAGGCTGCTGGCTGTATCGGCGCACCAGGGCAGTCACGTCCCGGAAGCAGGAATAGGAAAAGCCGTCCGGATTGGTGCCCACGTTATCCCGCATAACCTGGGTCCGGGTGGGTGTGAGCGGCTGAGCTCCCGCCTGGGGCTGACCGCTGCCGTCCAGATAGACCTGCTGGCGCCCGGTCCCGGGATCGATATAGAAGGCGCAGGTGTTAGTGAACGACATCGTTGTTAATCGGATATTGTCAAGAGTAAAATATTGCCCGGTTGCATTGTAGCCGACCAGATGGAATCTGATCTTAAAATTGTCCTTTAAATAGACGTCCGGGATGGTATAGCTGTAATTGGCATTGCCCTGGGTATCTCCCCGGTACGACTGTATATAGGCGCTCCAGGTAGAGCCATTGTCGGTAGAAAAGGAGAAATAAAGACCATTATCCGACGAATATGCCGGGGCGATCGTAATATTATCAATGTTGCAATAAGCCGGCGAAGCAAATCCCGCTATGGTAAAGCGGATTCTGAATCCACTGGTAACATAGGATGCCGGAATAGTATAGCTGTATCGTAAGGGAAGGCTGCCGGCTGTATCTCCGCCTAAAGCCAGAGTGTGATTTCCCCAGGTGGTCCCGTTATCACTTGAGAGGTCAAAGGATAACTGGTCGCTGGCTCCGGTGGTCCCGGAAACCCACTGGTCCCAGGAAACTGTAACCGGATTGCCCGCGTATGAGCTGATATTGACTGAGGCGGACCTGGTCAGATAGTTACCTGCTGTGCCATTCTGAGCCTGGAAGTACCCGTTACCCTGGCTCCAGGCGCTGCCGGTGCGGCTCCAGCCGGTGGTAATACTGGAACATCCATCCGAAAAACCGGGATAGACTGACTGGTTCCATGTCATTACGGCCCCTCCGGAGCTTATAGAGCCTAACGCTAAAGGATTGGTAAGAGTCAGGTCTCCGCTCCCGGAGCTGGTGTTGCCACGGAACGTGGTAGTACCGGAGGTTGTCCAGGGAGTGCCGGCGTAAGTGAAATTGCTGGTGTTGCCGTTTATTCGCGTGGCGACGGCGCTGTTATTTTTCCAGCCGGACCAGTAGAGAAAAGCGGCAGTGACGTCTGCGTCCGGCGGTATATTGCTTGAAGTGACCGGGGCTGAGCTGGGAGTATTGGCCTGCGAGCGGTAGACGCTGGTGCTGTTTGGATAGACCTGTAAGGCGTTTCCGGTAGCATAGTAATCACCATTAATAGCGGCGGTCAGCTTGCGGCCTTCAGTCCGGGTAATATATGTTTCATTAGTGGTATTTCCGGAGGTGGAGATTACTTTGCAGATTTTGGTATCCGCATCCCAGTTATAGGAAAGGTCGCTCTCTCCGCTGGTCCTGACCCAGGCCAGAGCATCAGGCTTGAGAAATGGCTCGTACGGGGTAACCGATCGGAAATAAAAGGTAATGTCCGCCTCCCAGGGAAAATTCTGGCGGTTTACGCTGGGAAAACTGGAAAACGGAACGGGGGTACTGAAATTCCAGATCCTGGCTTCATTACCTCCGTATTTAGACTGGATAGGAACACAGGGAGTGCTCAGGCTCTCAGGGCTGCTCTTGTAAGCGGCGCTGGAATAGTATTGAAATCCCTGGGGCAGCCAGACCCCGACATAGTTTAATTTTAAATTGGAATTGCCGGTCGTGGGTTCGTCCGATCCCGGGTAGTAGGTTATCCGGATCTCATACTGGGAAATAATATTTCCATTATCATTTATATTCAGGGCGACCGTGCTGCCGGTGACTATGAGTCTTCCGTTATTCTGGATGGTTTCAGCATCGGCGGCGGTGGGTGGGTTCGGGATGCCAGAGCCGCGAGGAATCCAGACATTTTGTATGGTCACATTGACCGGTTTATTGTTTACTGTGGCCGGCATCATGGTATCCGGCCAGATAGTGGAATAATCGTATTCGTTATAAGGTACCGGGTCAGTAAGATTCTGGATATTGCCGTATTTGATTTCCCAGATGGCATTCTGGACTCCGGCATCCGCGGCGTATAACTCACCCGTCCTGTTTTCAAAAGACTGTCCTGTTCTGAGCCCGGTGGAGGTGAAAGCCAGGAGGGGAGAGACGATCAAAATGGCAAAAAGGACCAGGATCAAGACCAGGAGCAAAGTGGCGCCCTTCTCACTTTTGGCTTTCAAGTGGAAGCTATTGGAGATTTCATGGGTTAGTTTTTTCAACATCATATTTTGCCTCATTGACTACATCGGCCTGGGAATAATTTGAAAAGTCCGGCTCCGCTGCGTATCTTTGCTCGGGTCATCTTTAAACCGGGCCCCATTGACGTCACAGGTTATGGTGAAGGTAAGCGTCCCGGGTGAATAGCTGTAGCGGGTGGGAGAATCACTTCTACCGCGAGTCCACACTACGTTCCGGGCGACCACTATTTCAGATTGCTGCGTTCCATTTCTATACTGCCGTTTTTTCAGCTGGCTGTTATCAACCCAATAGGTGACGATGTAGTTAGCGTTATCCCAGCTGGTCCAGCCGAAATACAGAGCGGAAGCCAGCAAGTCCGCAGTCCCCGGCGTGCTGGTAAATCCTGATGCATCCATGGGGGTGAGAGGGTAGGGGTACTGGACCATGGCCGCATCCCGGCTCATAATGTCCACGGCGTATTCTACCTGTTTGGTGGCAATCAATCGGTTCTGGGCGGTATTGCTGCCGTTGGCGACCTGTACAGAGAACATGGCTATACCGCTGCCCACTGCCAGGCTGATGGCGATGGCGAGCAACAGCTCAATAAAAGTGAAACCGTGTTCTCTTTTATTGATGAATTTTATTTTTTGTGATATCTTATCCATCTACCTTAAAATCCTCAAGAACAAACTGAACGGGAGCCTCGGTATATATATCGGTATAGCTGATTGTGACCGTTACCTTTTGAATATTCTGGTTAGCGTTACCCGGCACCGGGGCTACCGTGATAGTAGTGGCATAACGGGACCAGTAAGCTGGTGGAGTAGCGGGTGTATAGGGCGTATATGAACTCGAAAACTTGCTGAGCTTAACGAATTCCATCTGGCTTTCAGCCACGTTTTTGGCTGTCTCGCGGCTTTCAGTATAATAAACAGCTTTGTTAGCGGCTGTTAAGCCGCGCATGCAGCCGATCGCGATGATTCCCAATATGGCCAGGGATATCAAGACTTCTATCAGGGTGAAACCCTTTTGACTTTTCAACATCTTTTACGATCCTGAAAACCGTGATTATTTTATTCATTTCAGACGTGTTACATGGTGTCTTGATTCAAGATATGCCACTAGAATAGAGGAATTTGTATTGATATTTCATGAAAAATAGGCCAGTTTCATTAATAATTTATAAAGATTTCAGTCGGCAGATAAGGGAGAAAGGAAGGGGGGCCTATAAGTAAAGGAAAAATTATCATTAATTTATAAAAAGAGGAATTTATTTACGAGTTTTTAATCTCTTTAGTTATATAAAAGGTACATAGGAAAATAAACAGGAGGTAAAAGGAGGACAAACGAATATGATTGAAGGTATTAAAAGGTTTTGCAAACTTCCCCGCAGCGGGGAACATGGGTTCACCCTGGTTGAGCTATTGATTGTTGTAGCCATATTGGGTGTGCTCGCCGCGGTAGCCATTCCCAGTATCGCGAGATTTATTAACACCGGGGACGTGGCAGCGGCCAATACGGAGCTGGCAGAGGTTCAGTCAGCCGCAGTAGCTTACCACATTGATCAAACGACTAAAGCGGCTTTCACCTCAGCCGCTTTATTTGGAGGGGGAGCAAATTACCTTAACAAAGCGCCGGTTGGGTCATATAGTTTCGATATCACCGGGATGCTAACCGGGACTCCCACCTACAAATCATTGATTTGGGATGCTACCAACTTGCAGTTCCATCAATAATCCGGAACAAGGTTAACCCTGAAGCCTGCTAGCATCTGCTAGCAGGCTTTATTATTTCCTTTACGGTTTCGATTTAGGTTTCCGCTCCTGGCCGAGAAAGGATCCAGGGGTGACATTCCTGTGCGAGAATGACAAGCATTTTACTTTGGATTCAAGGCTGCTGGTAAGATTATGATCTTAAGATTGCTTCAGAAGGCTAAGGTGTTCGCAATGACGGGAAACAGAGGGCAAGGCGTTCGAAATGATGAAAAACAGAGGCTTAAGGTGTTCGAAACGACGGATGAGGGATTGTTTCAGAATGCATCATTGCGAGGAGCGCAGCGACG
>DEUU01000016.1:0-733 GCA_002362735.1 Dehalococcoidia bacterium UBA3254 | reverse complement strand
GAGCGCAGCGACGCGGCAATCTGAAGCCGGTATCATTTCGCCGGCGGCGAGTAATGGTATGTGTTCGTAGCGATGGAAGAAGGGATTGTAGCGAAAATACCCCGCCCTGAGATGTTTCGTCGCTACGCTCCTCCAGCATGACAAAGCACTTTCATCCTCCATGGTGACGCTGACAAGCGGCATGAAGATTGCTTCAGGAGGCTAAAGCGTTTGCGATTGAAAAGACAGGCTAAGGTGTTCGAAATGACGGATGAGGGGAGACAGGGGCTTCTTAAGGTCTCTCCTGCATTTAAGGAGTAAAGGAGATGCGAGGAAAGACCTTTAACGAAAAAGGACAGAGGGATATACATAGCGTCGGGGGCGTCCTAAAAGGGACTGCGGGTGGATAAAAAAACCGCCAGTTTAACTGGCGGTTTTGGATGAATAACTCTTACAGCTATTTTACCATGACTTCATTTAAAAGCCGGTCGATCTCAGCACGGTCATTACACAGAGTCTGGACCGTATCGAACGTGATGAATTTTCTCCGATATAGGTCTACCAGTGAATGGTCCATAAGCACCATTCCAGCCTGGGCGTTAGAACGGATAGTATTATCAAGCTGATAAATTTTCCCGTCCCGGATGAGATTCTTGATAGCCGGATTGGCCAGCATTACTTCTACGGCTGGAATTCGGCCGTCATTTGAAGCTGTGGGTACCAGAATCTGGCAGAGAACACCGACCAGCAAAGA
>DEUU01000228.1 GCA_002362735.1 Dehalococcoidia bacterium UBA3254 | reverse complement strand
ATTGTCACCCATTGGAATGCGATCAGTGAGATGTTGTTCGGAATTCAGGCTTCAGATGCCATCGGCAAGCCGATCGGGCAACTACTAGCCATGGTTGAATCATATCCGGGCCAAAACTACCAGCGTATGGCTGACTTGATTTCGAAAAGATTTAACCATGAAGAACAGGTTTACCGGACACCGAAGGGAGAAATCTGGGTTGATGTACATACCCAGGCTATTGAAAATGAAGGACAGATTACCGGATGGGTTACTCTTGCCATGGATATTTCCAATCGTAAGAAAAGCGAAGAAATATTAAGGGAAAGTGAAGAACGGTATCGCACCTTGATCGCCGCATCTCCCAGCGGTATTATTCAGACCGATTTGGAAGGCCGTATCATCTATGCTTCTCCGAAGATGATATCGTTAGTTGGATATGAGAATGCCAGTGCCGCTCTAGGCTGTTCTCCGCTTGAATGGATCACCCCGGAAGACCGAGATAGAGCCGGAATGAATCTTAACTGGATAAAACAGGGGAAAAATCTAGGAGCCAACTATTACCGGATTTCAAAAGCCGACCAAACTTATTTTTGGGGAGAGTTAAACACATCTATTTTAAGAGATCAAACAGGAACTCCTATCGGGATGATGTCCGTTGTTAGTGATATCACGGAGAGAAAACAAGCAGAAGATGAGATAAAGTGGCGAGAACAAAGGGCTCGTACTCTCTTAATTGCATCAAATGACATGGCACATATCATTGATGAGGATGGAATCATCCTTGAAGTTAATGAGGTTATGGCAACCGCACTGAAAGTACCTAAAGATAAGTTAGTTGGAATGTGTGTTTACGATCGGTATCCTGGTAAAAATGCTGAAAGACGAAAACAATTGGTCAATCAGGTCATCCATGAACAAAAGCAATTACGGTTTTTTGATGAACAAAATGGAAAGGTTTATGAGAGTAATATTTCTCCCATCGCTACGGCAGCAGGAGAGAAACGGCAAGTTGTCGTCTTTGCTCGAGATATTACCGAACGTATACAGTCAGAGATAAGTATAAAGCGGGCCGCAGAGGAGTGGCGGACTACCTTCGATTCCATCACGGAACCGATTTCGATCATCGACAAAGAATTTAAGTTACTCAGAGTAAACAAAGCTTTCGCTGATATGTATGGTAAAGAGCCCGGGGATATTATAGGTTCAACCTGTTATGAATTAGTCCACAAAACAACCGGTCCAGTTAGTAGGTGTCCACATCTGCAAACACTAACTAAAGGTTTACCTTATACGGAAGAAATATTTGAGCCAACGACTAACCGTAATCTTGAAGTATCGACATCACCTATATTCAACCAGGAACGAGAGGTTGTATCCTCTGTTCATATCACAAGAGATATCACTGATAGAAGACAACTTCAGGAACAATTGATGCTGACAGATCGCCTTGCTTCAATCGGTGAACTGGCTGCGGGTATTGCCCATGAACTAAATAATCCCCTTACATCTATCATGGGATTATCAGAATTGGTAATGGAAAAAGAAATATCCCAGGAAAACAGAGAGAATTTATCCATTATTAATCGTGAATCACAAAGAGCCGCCCGTATTGTGAAAGATCTTTTAACTTTTGCCCGTAAACATGCACCAATAAAACAACCAACTAAATTAAGTGACATTATAGAAGATGTATTAAGAATCAGAGCTTACGAACATAAAGTGAATAATATCGAAGTGATTACCCGATACGATGATCACATCCCAGAAATAATGGTTGATTATTTTCAAATACAACAAGTATGTATCAATTTGATTATCAATGCTGAATACTTCATGCTTCAAAACAAAAATTGGGGCACGCTAATCATCACAGCGAAAAACACTCAAGATAGAGTTCAAGTATCATTTACCGACGATGGTCCTGGTATACCACCGGAAAACCTTAATAAAATCTTTGATCCTTTCTTTACGACAAAAGAAGTTGGTAAAGGGACCGGTCTTGGACTTAGTATTTGCCATGGGATTATGACCGAGCATGGTGGACGAATTTATGCAAATAGTGAAAATGGAAAAGGGGCAATATTTATTTTAGAGTTTCCAGTCGAGGTGCTATCTATACGGATGTAAACGAGTAAATAAATTGACCTATTCTCGCTGGCGTGAAGATCAGGTTGGTTTGAGGGTAGACTTATATTTAGCCTGTACAGCCCTTTATAGAAGTTCGCTGGGAGAACCTTTGATTGTCTATACTGGTATGGTTTTCCTACCTTCCACTTCCATTAAAAAAGGGCATCCAGTTCCTCGCTGAATGCCCTTTTTTAACACTGTATACTCTCAATAGTCGTAGCATTTAGCATCGATGTCTATTGCCACTGAGCGAAACAGTAACCTCTTTATTTATCATGAAATCGCTTGAAATCTAGTAGGTAATGTTGATTGTGATATTGCCTACCGTAACTCCGCCGGAACTCGCATTCACGCTGACAGTGCCAACGGTGTTCAAAAACCCACCATTCCATTGGCCACAATATATTACATCCCCTGACGTGGCATGTTTAGTGCTACCTAATTGCATTTGTGTCCCGTTTTGAAGATTCCCCGATAAAGTGAAATCACCCGTCTGGCCATTTCCACCCTTTGCCCAGATG
>DEUU01000451.1 GCA_002362735.1 Dehalococcoidia bacterium UBA3254 | reverse complement strand
CAGAAGATCTTCGAGAAAGGGTACGGGAAGAACACGGGGCTGGGGCTCTTCCTTGTCCGGGAGATCCTTTCCATCACGGGAATGATCATTATCGAGAACGGGGTCCCGGGGCAGGGTGCACGGTTCGAGATCACAGTACCGAAAGGTGCGTTCCGGCACACCCGGATCGATCCGGGTGAAAGTCTCGGATAATCTGCAGTAGTATTATCAGAAAGAGAAAACTGCAAGCGCCCCGGCCGGGACTTGAACCCGGGTCAAAAGCTCCGCAGGCTTCTAGGATGTCCACTACCCCACCGGGACGCGTTTACTGCCTGCCTTACTTAAATCACTGTCATCGCTTAAATAATTCACTCTTTACGGGCAAAGCTGACGAACAGATTATCGATAGTTAAAAAGTACCTGATACAGAAAAAAAGATTTTCCTGACCGCTCACTACCATGCGTAGTCAGCTACCTTTCGTATTGGTTCGGTACCTTGTGGTTCATTCTTTGGAGCTTCTGGTTGTACAACGTTTTCCGGCGCCCATGTATATATACCACCAGGGACTGTTGTGGCTTTTGCAGTAACGAGAGATGCACGAGTCGAATCCCAATAGGTACAATCAGTAAACTCTGAAAACCGTGATTCTTCAAAATTTCCAATCGGTTTTACCCAGATCGTCGATGAAGCTATGATATTGCTACTCCGGAACTCCACCAGAAGATCCTCATTTTTCATGATTTTAAGCGTCCGGGTCAGATAGGTTGGATATCCTTTGCCCTTTCCAAAACCATCCTGAAGAATTATCTCCTTAGTCGTATTATTCCGGACAGTAATTTCAAACCATGAATCCAGACTGTAATCGGAATATGTAAGAGTCCGAGTTTCTTTTGAATTCAGGACATTCTCGGTATACACTTTATTCACGGTCACGTTTGTTGGAATGACGGAATAACTGATATATAAAGGCGGGTTTTTCAGATTAAATAAAAATGCTGTACCGTTATAACCCGTTAAATTTACACTGTGGATACGACAGGTGATATCTGCCGGGATCTGGGTTGTGGGAAGGAATGTGGAATACCCGGAGGGATTTGTGGTCGATATTGATGTATAATCAGACAGGGGTACTTCGGTAACAAATGACGATGATGATGCTTGGGTACTTGTTGCAAATTGATTGGGATCATACAAATCCATTGGCGTTGTCGCGTTTTCTGTCGGGGGAGCAACGCACCCGGCAAATACCAGTAAAAGAATAATCGCGAGAGAGGGAACCAGATAAGGACATCTTTCTTTCATTAATGAAGATAGGGTGATTAATCATTATTAAGTATTTCAGTCAGGCTTCCGGTGTTTCAATATTATTTATTAATAATTCCGGAAAACCTTTTGGAAACCTTCTTTTTTATACTATTAAGATTCGCAACCGTAAAAAAAATTCAATCCAAGATGCAATCAGAGAAAAGAGGGTTTCACAATAACTGATATAACCAATTTCAATATTTCCTCTTTTCAGATCGGTATATCAAAGCACTTAGTAATACTTTCCCAGATTTATATCTTAAATAACTTTATATTACCTGAAATTTCCCGATTTTTCACAATTTTTCCCGAATGTCGTAAAATATTAATAGAGAACTGCCAAACGTTTGAATACAACAATTATTGTGTTAAATCAACTAAATTTGTTTGGAAAATTGAACAATAGCTGGTGAATTTATGCATATTATGGAAGGATTTTTGCCCTGGCAATGGTGTCTCGTGTGGTGGCTTGTTGCCCTGCCCTGCCTGATATATGGTGTTTACCATCTGAAGAAAATCCTGGCCTCTGACCGGGAAGCCCTCCCTCTGCTGGGCGTTACCGGTGGATTTATCTTTATCCTGTCTTCGTTAAAGCTTCCTTCAATAACCGGTAGTTGTTCGCATCCGACCGGCACCGGACTCTCCACGATATCGTTCGGACCGTGGATCACGACCGTGATATGTGCAATCGTCCTGCTGTTCCAGAGCCTTTTCCTGGCTCATGGCGGGCTTTCCGTTCTCGGGGCAAATATTGTTTCCATGGGGATGGTCGGCCCGATAGCCGGTTATGTGCTGTACCGGCTCCTCCGTAATACTTCCGTCAATGTTTACCTGACCGTATTCCTTGTTACTGCTCTTGCGGATATGTTCACGTACGTTACCACCTCGCTCCAACTGGCGTTAGCATTCCCGGCAGAAACCGGAGGTACGCTCAGCTCGTTCTTACTGTTCCTCGGAGTATTTGCAGTGACTCAGGTCCCTCTTGCAATTGTTGAAGGCATTGTTCTTGCACTAGTGTTCAAGTATATCATAACCCTCAAACCGGATATCCTGATCCGGCTGAAGATATTCTCCAAAGAAAAGATCGATAAGGCGCGGAGCGAGATCTGATGCGGTTTCGTTACACCCTGGAAATCCTGGCCGTGATCGCCATTGTTGCTTTCTGTGCAATATTCCTCTACACGAGTTTTACGGTGAGCGATGCAAAGTTTACCGGCTCAGACAATGTCGGTTCACAACTCATCATGAAACTGTCAGAAAATACGGAAGGGAATTTTCAGCCGTTAATCCCCCAGTGGTCACCTCCAAGCGGGGAAATTGAGTCCTGCCTCTTTGCACTCCAGGCTGCTGTGGGCGGGATCCTTGTCGGGGGGGTTTTCGGTTACTGGATAGGACAGAAGAAGAAAGCATAATCGGTACGAGAGGAAAAGTGTACACCTATGTTTGAAGAACTTCTGGAAGATATTGCCCAGAAGAACGGACTCCGCGAGACAAATACGTACCTTAAACTCGCAGCAGGCCTTGGTGCAATCCTGCTCTGTCTCCTCTCATCGAGTTATCTTCCGCCGCTTTTTATTGCG
>DEUU01000232.1:15041-15431 GCA_002362735.1 Dehalococcoidia bacterium UBA3254 | reverse complement strand
GGGCTTCTTCAGGTATCGGTTAAAAACTTCTCGCATAGATTGAACCTATTCTGATTATGTTGTTGTTGCCGTCCCCTGTTTTTCTTCTTCCATTTTCTCTCTATGATTGCACTTGGTGCATTTGGCCATTTTATTTTTCTGAACCGTCATCAGGCCGCCGCACTTGGGGCACGGTTTAGGTACCGGTTGCATGAAAGTCGCGAACTTGCAGTCCGGATATCCGCTGCAACCATAGAATCTCTTCTTTTTCTTGCTCATCCTCTGTACCAGTTCCTTCCCGCATTCCGGGCATTTGGCTCCGGTTTTTATTTGATAAGGTTTGGTACTTTTACATTCAGGATATCCGGTACAGGCCAGAAACTTACCGAAACGGCCCGTCTTGATAGCCAT
>DEUU01000232.1:14608-14749 GCA_002362735.1 Dehalococcoidia bacterium UBA3254 | reverse complement strand
TAATCTCGTCGGCTAATTTAACCCTTTCAACGTTCTCAAGAGCTTGTTCCAGGTCCTTTTCCAGAGGCTGGTAAAACTCTTTGACCACATTCACCCAGTTTTTGTTCTCCTGTGCAATTTCGTCCAGTTCCTCTTCCATGC
>DEUU01000232.1:14133-14359 GCA_002362735.1 Dehalococcoidia bacterium UBA3254 | reverse complement strand
CGTCCAGTTCCTCTTCCATGCGAGCAGTAAATTCTACATTGATGAGGTCCGGGAAACTCTGGGTCAGCAGGTCATTCACCACAAAGCCCAGCTCGGTGGGTTTAAATACACCCTTGTCTTTCAGAACGTATTCCCGGTCCTGAATTGTAGAAAGGATAGGAGCATAGGTACTCGGCCGTCCGATTCCTTTCTGTTCCAGGGCCTTAACCAATGTAGCTTCGGTATA
>DEUU01000232.1:0-13870 GCA_002362735.1 Dehalococcoidia bacterium UBA3254 | reverse complement strand
CGGAAAGGCGGTTGGGTAAAATGCTGTTCTGCCAGCAGTTTGAGCAATTTAAGGAGGTCTCCTTTCGTCAAGCTTGGCAGAGCGGAATCTTTCACATCTTCCTTTTCATCTTCATCTTTTCCTTCAATATAAAGAGTGGTATAGCCCGGAAAATCCATCTTGCTCGTACTCGTTCGGAAAAGATAATTGACCTTCTGAGCAGGACATTTAGCTTCAATATCAACGCTGGTATTCTGGTAAATCGCGTTTGCCATTTGGCTGGCCACCATGCGTTTCCAGANNGGCGGCTGGGTAAAGTGCTGCTCGGGAATGACATCCAGGAGCGATAGCGTCTCTCCTTCTTCGAGAGGGGGGAGAATGCCTTCCTTTTCTTCCGATTCGTCGTCTTTACCTTCTATATAGAGCTTCATGAAGCCGGGGAAACGGATTACGCTGCCGGCTGCCCGAAAGAGCGTGCCGCTGCCGGCGCTGATATCGACCGAGGTTACATCTACGTTGGTGTTTTCGTAGGTGGCATTGGCCATCTGACTGGCCACCATGCGTTTCCAGATCAGATCATAAAGTCTAAACTGAGCATCATTCAGGTACGGTTTGACCCTGGATGGTTCACGGTGAATTTGCGTTGGCCTGATCGCCTCGTGAGCTTCCTGAGCCCCTTTAACAGTCTTTGTAAAGACACGGGCTTTCACTGGAAGGTATTTCTCCCCGAACTTTTCCCGGATGTATTCACGAGTCTCATCCAGTGCTGAACTGGCAATATGGGTTGAATCGGTACGCATGTAGGTAATGAGGCCTATATTCCCTTCATTTCCTACCGGAAGACCCTCGTACAGTTGCTGGGCAATCATCATGGTCCGACTCGCGGAGTAGTGTAATTGCCGCCAGGCTTCCTGTTGGAGGGTGCTGGTTATAAAGGGTGGGGCCGGGGATCGATTAACCTTTTTGGTAGCCACTTTGTAAACGCTGTATTGAGATTTCTCCAGGTCCTGTTTGAGTTTGTTGGATTCTGCTTCAGTATGAATATCAATCCGGTCACCGTTGATCAACCCGACCAGGCCAGCCCGGAAAAAGGCTTTCTTATTTGTTTCGTTGTTTTTAATTAATTCAGCTTCAATGCTCCAGTACTCTACCGGAATGAAATTCTGGATTTCTCGCTCTCGTTCGACGACAATTCTGACGGCCACCGATTGGACTCGGCCCGCTGAAAGACCTCTTTTAACCTTACGCCACAAGAGCGGACTGATCTTGTACCCCACCAGCCGGTCTAAAACCCGCCGAGCCTGCTGGGCGTTCACCAGCTGCATATCAATTTCCCGGGGATGTTTGAATGCTTCATTAATGGCTTCATCTGTAATTTCATGGAAAACCACCCGGCGATAAGGGATCTTTTTATCATGGCCATCGATTACTTCCGAGATATGCCATGAAATCGCTTCTCCTTCCCGGTCAGGATCTGTTGCTAGATAAACTGCCGAAGCGTCTTTCACCGCATTCTTGAGGTCATTGACCAGCTTTTTCTTATCTGTCGGTATCACGTACTTTGGCAAAAATCCATTTTCGGTATCAACACCGATCTGGCTCTTCGGCAAATCACGGACATGACCTAACGAAGCCTTGAGATTATAGCCTCTCCCCAGGATTTTCCCAAGCGTTTTGGCTTTCGCCGGTGATTCAACAATTACTAATTTTTCTTTCATAATGTCAATAATTTCGAGTTTGGTTTATGATCATGTGCCCGGTAGTCGTAACCCCAGACCCAAACTTTGAACTCCTTGCTTTATTCTACTTTCACCCTGTAGTCCTGTTTCGATTCACGAACGATAACATAATTCATTGAGCTGATCTGTCGCACCAACCCTTTAAGTTCCATCATCGCCAGATTGCTGCTCACCGTAGAGATAGGTAGACCGCTCTGACGGCAAATCTGGTCGATATGGACCGGTTCAGAGCTCAGTTCCTTTAATAGAACCTTTTCCGTCTCAGAAGTTGCCGGAGTCTCTTTCATTTCCATCTGATGGACATTAACTGTCAAATTCAACTCTTCCAAAATATCCGTGCAGTCACGTACCAGTTTAGCCCCTTCCTGTATTAAGGAATTGGTTCCACGACTCATCGGAGAAAGAATGCTCCCGGGAACGGCAAACACTTCCCGGTTTTGCTCCAGAGCCATATGAGCCGTGATAATCGCCCCGCTGGCTTCATCGGCTTCGATCACCAGCACTCCCAGGCTCATACCGCTCATGATCCGATTACGCCTCGGGAAATAGTCGGGTCTGGGTTTAGTGCCTAACGGATACTCTGATATTAAAGCGCCCTGATTTATTATACTCCGGGCAAGGTTAAGATTCTCTCCAGGATAAACCGTATCCAGTCCGCAGGCAAAGATGGCAATCGTTCTTCCTCTTGCTTCCAGAGTGCAACGGTGAGCAACGGTATCAATTCCGCGAGCCAGACCACTGACAATGGTAATGTTGTTTCGAGCCAGACCGGTAACCAGTTCCTCCGCCACCTGACGCCCGTAGATGGTCGCCCGGCGGGTACCCACCACCGCGATGCACCATTCATCCTGGGGCATGATCTGACCCTTCATATAAATCAAAGGAGGATAATCATAAATTTCTTTTAGTCGGGCGGGATACTCCGTATCATGATATGTGCAGGCTTTAACCTGTTGTTTCTCCAGATTTTCCATCTCGACATCCAGATCGATCTGATTTCGTGTAGTTTCGATGGTATTTATGGTATGGTTATCCAGGCCGGCAAGCTTAAAATCACCAGGTTTGGCCTTCCAGGCTTTTTCCAGATTACCGAAAAAGGTTTCAATCTGGGCAAACTTGACACACCCTATTCCTGGCACAATGTTAAAACCCACCCAGTACTTCAATTCCTTATTATTCATCACAAAGGAATTATTGTAGCACAAATAAAGCGAATGTGATACAAGAAAATGTTCATCCTCACGGTTGTTCAATTGAAAAACATTCATTCGAGAGATGAAAACTCACCCGATTTTACATCTTTACTTTTATTTCTTATTCGAATATCATATATGGGCTGGTTATTAAAAATGAATCAACCTAGAGAAGTTACATCCAGGAAAACTAAAATTCGGCGGAAAGCCAGGGACCAGACCACTGAACTCAGTCAAAGTCCACCGGGTCAAATGAACATAGACCTGGGAGCTCTGAATTACGAGCATGAAGTTCAACTGGCTGAACTTAAAGAGCAGGTTAAAGAACTTGTACAAACTCAGAAATCCCTTCAGGACTCCCTTCGCAGGTATCAGGATCTCTACAATTCAGCACCCATCGGATATCTCTCTCTAGACCGTCAGGGTCTTGTCATCGAAGCCAACTTCACCATCTCCAATATACTTGGAGTTGAAACCCATAACCTGATAGGAACCCCCTTTATTCTCTACGTTGCCTTGGAATCTCAAGATATTTTTGAGTTACATTCCAAAAAAATCTTCGAAACCGGAACCGAGCAAAAATGTGAGCTGCAACTGGTTAAAAAAGACGGGAACCTGGTACCCGTTCAACTGTCAGGTATCCCGGTGCTTACTCCTTTAGACGCCGTAGTACAGTGCCGCGCGACGGTCATAGATAGCTCCGGACGAAAAGAACTCACCGCAGGATTATTGAATGTCAATGAAGAAATGTTTTTAAGATCCAGGGTCCTGGATATGGCTTACGATACCATTTTGCTTTATTCTCCTGACGACAGGATGCTATACGCTAATGAAGCCGCCTGCCGGTTATACGGTTATACCAGGGAAGAATTTTATCGGACCAAATTTTCCCAGCTGGTCCCGGAAGAGGAGATGACCAGCTATCGAAACCGGACCCGGACCATCCTGGAAAAAGGTGAAGCTTCCTCCGAAGTATACCATCTCCGTAAAGACGGCCATAAGGTACTCGTTGAAAGCCATTCCCGTCTCGTCGAGGCCGGAGGTCGCAAATATATCATCAGCGTAGTCCGGGATATCACAGAACGTAAAAGAATGGAAGAGGCTCTAAAGCAGAGCGAGGCTTTAAGTTCCAACATAATTCAAAATTCTCCTTACCCGGTGGTGGTGATTAACCCGAATTTGAAGATCCGTTACGTGAATCCGGCCATGGAAAAACTGAGCGGATATACCAGTGCTGAACTGATCGGACAAAAATCGCCCTACCCCTGGTGGCCGCCGGAGAAACAAAAAGAATATCAGGCTGAGGATGTTCTTAAGAGTAAAGAGGAAATCCCAGACCGGGAAAGAGAATACTCCAAAAAAAACGGTGAAAAGTTCTGGGTTACACTCAGCATCAGGAAGGTGATGGAGAAAGATAACCTTAAATATTTCCTGGCATCCTGGGTAGACATCACTGCCCGGAAAAAAGCTGAAGATGAAATCAAACAAAACGAGTTGCGTCTTCAGAGCATCCTGGAAGCCTTAACTGAAGGTGTAGCTTTAATTGCACCGGACGGGAAAGTGATTCAAGCCAACAAAGCGGAAGCCCGAATTCTGGGCTTAAAATCACTCGAAGAACGCATCGGCGGGCATTTCAGGTCTCCCAGACGTAAGATTATTCGTCCGGATGGTAGTCCTATGCCTTTAGAAGAAACCGCCATTATTATTGCTCAAAAAAGAAAAAAAATAGTTCAAAATTATGAAACCGGCCTGGTTAAAGAAGACGGAACTACGATCTGGCTCAATGTCAGTGCCGTACCCATTCTTAATCGCTGGAATCAGGTGATCGGCATCGTCCGTTCCATGACGGATATTACCGAACAAAAAAAACTCCAGGATGAAAGGGAACAATTTACCCGGAGATTAATGGATGCCCAGGAAGAAGAACGCAAACGTATTTCACGGGACCTGCACGATGACACCGCTCAATACCTCGCCTTGATTTCTTTAGAGATAGACTCATTGATAGAACAGAACAAGCTTTTGCCACCGGATACCCTGTCCCGTTTGGAAAGATTGCACAATACAACCGAGAAAGCTCTATACGAGGTGAGACGTTTTAGCCATGAGCTTCGACCCAGCATACTGGAGGATTTCGGACTTCCTGCCGCGCTGGAACAGATTTTGTCTGAGTTCAAAAACGCCTGTAAAATTAAAGCAAGCTTCAACATTATGGGAAAAGAAAGACGTTTACAAAACCATATAGAGCTTGCCTTATTCCGCATCACGCAGGAAGCCATGAATAACATCCGCAAGCATTCAGCCGCGACCAGAGCCGGCATAAACCTCAAATTTACCACTCAAAAGGTACGTCTGACGGTTACAGACAATGGCCAGGGATTTACCTTCAGAGAGACTGATAAAAACCGCACCGCAGGAAGTCTGGGACTGGTAGGCATGAGAGAACGAGCCCACCTTATAGGCGCCAGTTTGAAAATTAAGTCCGAATTAAATCACGGAACAGTTGTCTCAGTTGAATTAAGGACTTAAATTAATTATTACTTTCGGATAAATTAATTAGCAGGTCCAGGACCGAATCTTCCCTGGTACAATTAGCATCTAATGACTGGCAAAGAGTATCTATCTTATTTTTTAGAAAAGTACTGTTGAACAGTATCCCGGCTGGACTGATATTAAGCAGCATCCAATCAATCTCTTCCAGTTTTGCTATAACCTTCTGGTGTTCTTTCTTTAAAATATGCATCAGGATACCCACGAATGGTTTCAAAGCTTCCTCTTCACGGTTGAAATGCTCTATAAGGCCTTCTTTCAGAGCGATGATGGCTCTTTTTAAATTCATCCTTTTATTGCCCAATGAACTCAACTGGCGGCTCGTAAGATTTGGCTGATTATTTTGCAGGTTACACAATACCAGCAGGTTATCTGCCGCGCCGGCAATCAGCCGGGTATTTGCTTGAATAACCTCGTGTTCCTGTCTGAATTTCTCAAAGGTTGTCATCATGCTCAGCATGCTTTTACCTCCGGAGTTTTTGCATTCAGACCTAATTTTAACAGCGTTTGGTCATGGAATAAAACGATTTCGGGGATTTTTCTCAGCGTCCTTACTTAGTTTGACTACGGTTTCTCCTGAGGAAGAAAATCCCAATTTTCATTGAAAACCGTCTAAGCAGATGATGAAGGTTAAAAAAACCCGGCTCTTTCGAGCCGGGTTTTTTATTTTCTCGCTATACTTCGCGGAATTCGCCTTCTACAGTGCCCTGTCCCCCTTCGCCACCGGGTGGTGGTGGAGGCGGCTGCTGTCCGCCTGGAGGCGGTGGAGGCGGAGGCTGTTGTTGCTGCTGTTGTTGATAGACCGCCTGACCGATCTTCTGCATCGCTTCATTTAGAGCTTGTGTCGCACTCTTCATGGACTGCAGATCATTCGCTTGAACGGCGGAACGTACGGCAGCCACCTTGCCCTCAACCTCTGAGTTCAATTCTGCCGGTATTTTATCCTTATTATCCCGTAAAGTCTTCTCTGCAGTGTAAGCCAGGGTATCGGCTGTATTGCGGACTTCCGCTTCTTCCTTCTTGCGAGCATCTTCCGCCGCGTGAGCCGCTGCTTCCTGCTGCATCTTGTCAATTTCGTCTTTACGCAGACCGCTGGAAGATTGAATAGTAATCTTTTGCTCCCGGCCTGTACCCTTATCATGCGCTTTGACATTCAAAATACCGTTCGCATCGATGTCAAAGGTAACCTCAATCTGGGGCATGCCTCTGGGAGCAGGTAAAATTCCATCCAGCATAAACCGGCCCAAAGTCCGGTTATCACCAGCCATCGGTCTTTCACCTTGAAGAACGTGGATCTCAACGCTCGGTTGGTTATCCGCTGCTGTGCTGAAAACCTGGCTCTTGGAAGTCGGGATCGTGGTATTGCGGGGTATAAGCGGAGTTGCAACGCCGCCCAGGGTTTCAATGCCCAGTGTTAGCGGAGTCACATCCAGCAATAGAACATCCTTGACCTCTCCTTTCAGAACGCCCCCCTGAATAGCAGCGCCGATGGAGACTACCTCTTCAGGATTTACTCCGCGGTTCGGTTCCTTGCCGAAGAATTCCTTAACTTTCTGCTGTACAAGTGGCATACGGGTCTGAGACCCCACCAGAATAACCTCATCAAGTTGAGCGGCTGTCATCCCGGCATCCTGAAGCGCCTGTTTGCAGGGAACAAGCGTCTTTTCTACCAGGTCCATGACGAGTTGTTCCAATTTGGCCTTGGTCAATGTGATATTCAGATGTTTGGGACCACTGGCATCCGCCGTAATAAATGGCAGGTTGATATCCGTCTGCTGAACACTGGAAAGCTCGATCTTGGCTTTTTCAGCAGCTTCCTTGAGTCTTTGTAGAGCCATCCGATCCTGACGCAGATCGATTCCCTGGTCTTTTTTAAATTCATCACTTAGCCAATCCATGATCCTCTGATCAAAATCTTCACCGCCAAGATGAGTATCCCCAGCAGTAGACTTGACCTGGAAAGTGCCTTCTCCGAGTTCCAAGATAGAAACATCAAAGGTACCGCCTCCCAGATCATAGACCACTACAGTCTCTTCTTTTTTCTTATCCAGACCGTACGCCAGCGACGCGGCGGTCGGTTCGTTAATGATTCTCAGCACATTTAATCCGGCAATGGTGCCGGCATCCTTGGTAGCCTGTCTCTGGCTATCGTTGAAATAGGCCGGAACCGTAATGACAGCTTCCGTCACCTTCTCGCCAAGGTAAGTTTCGGCATCCGTCTTGAGTTTTTGAAGAATCATGGCCGAAATCTCCGGAGGGCTGTATTCCTTTCCTCCCATGAGGACCTTAACTTCATTGTTAGGTCCACGGGTAACTTTATAAGTCTTACGCCTGGCGTCTTCCTCTACAGGAAGTTCACGTCCGGCTGGTTCACCCCATTTTCGTCCCATAAACCTCTTGATCGCATAGATGGTATTTTCCGGGTTAACGATCGCCTGTCTTTTGGCCAGCATTCCGACCAAACGCTCGCCGGTCTTGCTTACCGCCACGACGGACGGAAGGGCTCGCGTACCATCTGAAGTGGTAATAACCACCGGCTCTCCGCCTTGCATCACGGACACTACACTTTTAGTAGTACCCAGATCAATTCCAACAACTTTTGACACGTGATTATTCCTCCTTTTTAGCCTCTAATTCACCGTTTCCGACAACTACTTTGGCCGGGCGAATCACTTTATCCTGTAATCTATAACCTTTCTCTATTTCCTGGACCACCATATCCCGTTTTCCCTTACCCATGGTTAAGGCTTCCATAAAACGGGGATCGAATTCCATTCCCAGAGTTAAGATAGAAGCTACCCCCTGTTTCTCAAGTGTATCACGAAATTTGCGGTCTATCAGCTTTAAACCTTCCGCCCATTTCTGTTCCATTTCTTCAGGTGGAATAGCGGATAAAGCCCGTTCAAAATCATCGATGATCGGTAAAATATTTAGTATCAAATTAGCATTTGCGTTTTTACAGGTCTCTATTTTCTCCTGCTCTGTAAAACGTTTGTAGTTAACGAAATCCGCCTGAGCTCTCTGATATTTAATCAAGTTCGCTTCCGCGCTGGTTTTGGCTTCTTCCAGCGCTTTCTTTAATTCTTCGATTTCACCCGGTGCTTCCTGAGGAAGACTTTTTTCGTTCTCAGAATCCGATTGTACCACGGTCAACTCCTTAATTTGTGTTATCAGGATTGAAATTGGTAAAGGTATTGACTCCGTAAAGCTCTGCTACCAGACTGCTCAGTAATATCGACAAATAGCTAACAGCTGAAATCACCCTGGGATACGCCATACGAGTAGGACCTACGACGACAATGGTGCCACTGGCTTCTTCTGGAAGACCGTAGCGGCTTATCACCAGACTGCAATCCTGGGCTACCTCGGCTTTGTTTTCACTCCCGATAACTACGGTCACCTGCTTATTCTCTTGATTAGGGGGCAGAATCGATCCAAGCATCGCCCTGTGTTCCAGCAATTCCATAATCGATAATATCCTCTGATTGTGAGAAAATTCCGGCTGGTTCAGCATATAATGAAAACCCTCAAGGTAAGACTGATTGTACCCCTGCTCATCCTCATCTTGCATGATTTTAGCCAGGTTTTCTGTCATTTGCTTCATTAGCGGAGTTATTTTCAACCCCTTTGTCTGAATCTCTGACCCCGTTAATCCAGAATATTCCTCATTCATTCTACTAGAAATCGCGGTCAGCTCGCCCTGGGAGATCGGACTCTCTATCGTCAAAAGCTGCTGTTTAATGCGGGCGCCGCGAAGCACCAGTATAAGCAATACCAGACATTCCTGGATCGAGACCAGCTCAACGTGCCGGAACTGACAATCCGCCGGTTTGGGAACAGTGATCACAGCCGTATTCCTGGATAATCGTGAAATAATAGCCGCCGCCAAACTTAACCATTCATCCATTCTGCCTTCCACCTGATGAAAAAGGTGGTTAATCATACGCTGTTCGGAGATCGGAAGAGCTACTTCATCCAGTGAACCAACGTAAAAGCGGTACCCTTTATCCGAAGGAATGCTGCCTGCTGATGTGTGCGGCCTGATGATATAACCTTCCTGCTCCAGAAAGGCCATTTCATTCCTGACCGTAGCCGAACTGACGCCCAAATCATAATCATGTACCAGACACTGCGAAGACACCGGCAAAGCGTGGTCTATATACCAGTTAATGATTGATTTTAAGATTGTTTCCGTTCTCGGAGTTAACACCTTTGCCTCCATTAGCAGTCGACGACGTCGACTGCTAATATATAATTAAATTAACATCTTTAGACTGGATTGTCAAGCATCTTTACTGGTTTTGTATAAACCCTAAATACTGTTCGCCACTCCCATTCCCAGCTTATACCACTTCCCATGTTCGATATCTAGGCACTTTGCTTTAGACATGGTTGCCAGAAGCTTTGCCAGACTCCTGGACAGGCGGTGGGTATCTTCTATCTTCATATCATGATGGTAAGGGATTATCACTTCCGCACCGCAAAGAGCCGCAAATTCGGCCACGTAAGCCGGGTCCAAAGATTGGAATAAGGCAATATTGGGGTGAGATTGGACTATCTCATGTACCAGATAGTCGGCGGTAATACCTCCATACATCAATATCCTCAGATTATCACCGGTCTGAAAAACATAGTTGACCATCTCCATATCCCGGACGGGCATCTGGTGCAAACCGGCCGTAATCATAGCTGGCATCATTTCGTTAAGCGGTGATGGGTAAAAAGCTTTCAGCTCTTCTTCCCGAGTATAGTGTAAATGAATGTGTTCAGCCCGTTTTACTTCTACCTGGAGATCGTCAAAAACAACCCGGTCTCCTGCCCTGACCCGAATCACCTGCGTCCAGTCCAGGTTAAAGAATTCGATCAGCCGTCCCGCCATAGAAACAGGACAGATTACTTTGGAATGATATTTTTTTACCAGGAAACCGACATCCGTGCAGTGATCGAAGTGAGTATGAGTTAAAGAGACATAGTCTGCCCCGGTCAGTTGATCAGCCTTGATGGGTGAAGACGGAGAATAATCGATAAAAGGGTCTGTAATCAGCACCTTTCCCGAAGGAAGTATAACCTCGAAGCAAGCACATCCCAGCCAGCGAACCTTGATACTCATTTTGTTCTCCTCGAAAGGTTTGACCCATTATCGCATCAAAACATAAGGAGTTCAACACAAGCATTATTGGTGAAAAAAAGCTGGGTGAAAAGAAGAACCCTTTAAACTACGATCTGCATACCCTCGTAAGCCATCTCGATTTGAATTTTTAATATTCCTGATATTTCAGCTATTTCTGAACGAATTGTGCTTTCCAAATCTGGATCGCTATGCACCACGATTACACGTGGAATAGAACCTTTTATTTCTCTGAGACACACCAGTTCTTCTCCGAGTAGCCGGGGTGTAAGATGTCCCGTTTTTATGGCAAAATCCTGGTCACAATCAGGAAATGTTACGTCCACAAGTATCAAATCAGAAAAGATATTGCTCCAGCAATTTAACAATCCGGGACCGGTATCCGAAGTGTAAAAAAAGCCCCTGCCTTCGCTATTGCAAACCTGATACCCAAATGAACCGCCAGGATGATTCACCGGAAAAGCCACTATATTCATCCCTTCCACGGTGAAAGGTTTCAAAGGTTCTACAATATTGAACCTGATGGTCGGTTTTTCAAGCGGTATGTTTTGAAAATCCGGATAGATACTTCCGTTAAGAAAATGGATTATTATCGCATTACATGTATCTGCAGAGCCGTACACATCAATACTCTGACCCTGGCGGAATAAATTCAGAGCCAGCAGCGGGATGTCCTTGATATGATCATAATGAGGATGAGTTAATAATATAACTTTTAGCCGTGTTTGCTGTTCGATCGATAATGAAGAGGTCAAGCCCCCGGCATCTATGGCTATTTCTTGGTTGATCAGTAAGGACATACATTTTTTATCCCTTGCCTCACGGCAATGGGCGCCTAAAATGCCAATGCCTAAAGTTCCCTCTGCCTCTCGGCTTTTTATCCGGTAATTCAGAGTCATTTACCCGTTTCTCCTTCAACGCATTTCAAGTTCAGTGGAAGAGAATCCTTTTTTAAATTCAAAGCCGAAATGAAAGCATTTACGGCGGCAGGGCAGAATTGCTTTCCGGAACATTTAAGAAGTTCTGAAATAGCCTGGTCCCGGGATAAAGCCGCCCGGTAAGCTCGATTTGTAGTCATGCTGTCAAAAGAATCCGCCACTGCAATCAACCAGGTACCGATAGATGTTTGATCTGAGACAATTTTATCAGGATAGCCTTGACCGTCAAACCTTTCGTGATGATGCAAAACAAACTCCCGCGCTTTGTTTAAAAAGGGAATATCTTCAATGATATTCGCTCCTATTACCGGATGCTGGATCATTATTTTTCTTTCTTCCAGGTTTAGAGGCCCGGCTTTGTTCAGGATATTGTCCGGAATACCAATCTTACCCGTGTCATGCAGGATGGCGCCATACTCAATAGCTTCAATCTCATCCCTGGACAGCTTCAGAAAACAAGCCCCGATTAAGGCATATTCCATGACGCGCTGGGAATGCCCGCGAGTATAGGGGTCCTTGGCGTCTATCGTGGCTGCCAGGGCTTTGATGGTCATTTTGCAGGCCTCGTTTACCCCATCGCGCAGCCTGGCATTCTCAATCGCGATCGCGGCTATTGATGCCACCGGAGTAATCATATCCAGATCTGTATCTGTAAAATCGCCGCCATCGGACTTATTAATCACCTCAATAACGCCCACAAATTTGCCGCTGACTATTAGCGGGACTGCCAGTATCGATCGAGTGATAAAGCCGGTGTTTTTATCCACCGTTTGAAAAAACCGTGCGTCTCTGGTCACATCATTAATTATCAGAGGACGGCCGTTGCGGACCACCCATCCGGCGATTCCGGATTGGGAACTTATCCTGATTTTCTTCAGCTGGCAGCCGACAGTCCCTTCAGCCACCTCGAAGTAAAGTTCCTGTTTATTCTCGTCAAGCAAGAGGACTGATGAAGCCGAAGCTTTGAGGGCCGATTGAGCCATCGAAGTGATTTGCTTAATCAAATCAGGAAGGGCGGTAGCACTATTGATACGTTTGTTAATTTCACCAAACAACGCCAGCCGGATTTGATTCAACTCCGTTTCATTTATTTCTATTTTTGTTACCGCTTCTATGGCCACTTTAATTTCTCTTCAATTACCGGTTTGCAATCTCTCTAATGAATTCAGATGATCCCCTCTCAGTTCTTCCCTATGGAAAGAAGACAGCCGTAATATTATAATCGCCATTCATCGTAATCGTCGTACTGCCTGCCAGTATATCCAGTATTTGGAGAGTATCTCCGATCCAGAGATTGAAATGACCACCGGGACCGGGTACAGCCACTAGATTTACGACTGTGCCATGGTTATAACTGAACATCCCCACTCCAGGCTGACTCACATCCCCGACCCCCTGAGTCAATATAGTCAAGGTCCTGATCGGGACGGAGGCAAATTTAGGATTGATCGTATAATTTCCATTCATGGTGATTGTAGTAGATGCCTGGTGTACATCGGCAACAGTGCTTGTTTGACCTTCCCATACATCAAACTCGTATCCAAGCGGCTCACTAACTGCCACCAGATTTACCACCGCACCCTGATTAAACGTGAAAGTTCCAGTGCCGGGGCCAGTTACCATACCGCCCGGTTTGCCGACTATTGTCAGGGTATATGTTGCAATGAAGTTCGCTTGAACATTATAGTCGCCATCCATGATGATGGTAGTAGAAGCCGCATTCACATCCGCCACTTTACTCACATCGCCCGTCCAGTTGACAAATGCAAAACCGGAGTCAGCGACAGCTTGAAGGTTCACCAAGCTTCCAGCGCTATAGGAGTATGTCCCCGTCCCTGGCTGCGACACCGAACCGTTAGCTCCGCTGGTCACTGTCAAGGTTTTCATGATCTGTGAAAAAGTCGCCGTAACATTTTTATTTCCATCCATCGTCACAGTGACCGGATTGGTGGTACCGGTCAAATCTCCGCTCCATCCGCTGAAGCTCCACCCGGAGGCAGGGACGGCAGTTAAAGTAACCGAGCTGCTATTAATGTAAGAAGCCTGATCGGGATCTTTGTTTACACCGCCATTTCCCGTGGTCGTAACCGTCAAATTATATTGATCGGGGGCAAAAGTCGCTGAAAGGGTATGGTTCGAAACAATGTTATTGAACGTATAGCTGTTTACCGATCCGATCGAGCTGCCGTCCACCAGAACATCACTAATATGGAAGCCCGTAGAAGGGCTGATGGTGAACACCGGGCTCTCACCGTAGCTGGCAGTTACAGTGCCCGAGGAACTGACAGATCCATTTGCTCCACAGCTTATCTTCACTTCAAAGCACTTGATGGACAGGCTATC
>DEUU01000185.1 GCA_002362735.1 Dehalococcoidia bacterium UBA3254 | reverse complement strand
TTCATTGTTTCTTAACTCGAAAGTACTCACTCTTTTTAAGATTCGATATCCGATTACCCTTACTCTGGGGATGATATCATTCTGTGTCAGCAGCATCCTAGGCATTTTGGCGGGGCTCCTGGCGGCGATAAGACGGGGTAAATGGCTGGACAATGTAATTACGCCATTAACTTACATTGGGATAACCTTACCTATCTTCTGGCTGGGAATATTGATGATATGGTTGTTTGGCGTCAAGACGGGCTGGCTGCCGATTATCTATACATCCCCTCCGGCAGACTTTGGGATGGCAGTCAAACAGGTTATTATGCCCGTAATTTGTCTCTCCGTACCGGCGATTGCCGGTGTTGCCAGGCAGATGCGTTCCAGCATGCTGGAAGTCGTCCGCCAGGACTATATTCGCACAGCCTGGTCGAAAGGTTTACAAGAACGATTTATTATCTTGAAACACGCTCTGAAAAATAGCCTTATTCCGGTAATTACGGTTCTCGGCTTGGAGTTCAGCATTATCATGGGCGGGTCAGTTATCGTCGAGACAGTGTTTTCGATCCCCGGTATTGGCTTCTTAACCGTCAGCAGCATATTCAACAAGGATTATGCTGTAGTACAGTCTTGTGTTTTAGTATTCACAATTATGATTGTGTTAGCCAACCTGATCGTCGATATTTCTTATGGATGGCTCGATCCCCGGATAAAATATAGTTAATAAGAAAAGGTAATGGAAGTCGAAAAAGTAACTTCAACTGATTATCAAGAGATGGCCCCGCGCGTCAATGAGCGGCAGAGGTTCGTCAGAGTATTTTTTCAGCGGCGAATAGTCATCTTTGGAATTCTCGTTTTATTGGTCATGTTTTTTTGTGCTATCTTCGCTCCCTTGATCGCTCCGTATAATCCCATTGAACAAAACCTGAAGGACTTCTTACAGCAACCCAGCGGCGCTCACTGGCTGGGTACCGATAACATCGGTCGCGACACCCTGAGTCGGCTTATCTACGGAGCCCGGACTGCCGTTATGATTGGATTTGTGACAGTGGCTTTATCCACCTTGCTGGGCACCGTTTTCGGGACGCTGGCCGGTTATTACGGCGGCGTTACGAACACGATTATTATGAGGATCACAGATATTTTTATGCCCTTTCCGATGATTGTACTCGCCATGCTGTTTGCCACCGTACTCGGGGGGGGTATGTTGAATATTATCCTGGCCCTCGGTATCGCGGTTACTCCGGCCTATATCCGGGTTATATGCGGAATGGCCCTAAGCATCAAGGAAAATGATTACATACTGGCTGAACGAGCGATGGGCACCTCCAATATGCGCATAATGATACGCCATATCCTGCCCAATTCTTTTGCCCCGATCATCGTCACCATGACATTACAACTAGGGT
This sequence comes from Dehalococcoidia bacterium UBA3254, assembly GCA_002362735.1. The sequence goes on along the minus strand of DEUU01000185.1, from coordinate 5,241 downwards.
TCGTTATCCTTGCTGAAGCCAGCCTGAGTTTTTTAGGAATCGGTATTCGACCGCCGACCCCAGCCTGGGGGAGCATGGTCAATGACGGCTATAAATTTTTGAGCATGATGCCGATTCTCTCCTTCGCTCCTGGCATTGCCATTATGCTGGTAGTATTTGCCTTTAACATCGTAGGTGACGCTCTTCGGGACGCCCTGGACCCCAGATTAAGAGGGACTCTTTAGGATTTTTTATATGGATGATATCTTCATTCCAATCCAAAGCATGTAAGGCAGGGTCTACTAACTATATACCGGTATCAGATTCATTTAGCGGAGTATTTACTCAATTATCGGTTATTCAAATGACGGTTTGAAACCCCGAACTAATTATTTACATAAATCAGTTACGAAATTTAGAATAATAACACCTATTCAGCTTCATGCTTCGTAACAGAGATATCAAAATTGGTAATAGGAGGAGAGATGTTCAAGGTTAGAGCAACAGTCATTGGGTTCGACGAGGATGAAAAAAGGCACCCCTGCCACTTCCAGTACAAGATCGGCGATACGGTTGTCTGGGATGGCGAAAAATTTATCGGAAGGATTTGTCCATCCATCATGCGGCCTTTTGCTGAAAAGGTAAGCATACTCTATAATTCAGGCGGCCGCCATAAGGAGGGTGAAGTACCCAATTCCTATACCCCCTTCCTGCATTCTCCTTACAGCGTCTATGATCCAGCTTATAAGAAATATGATGGTGTAGGTTTTCGACCGACCTTGGAAAGACCGGAACAAAACTATAAATGGATCCGGGATGTAACCCTTTTTGATAATATTCCGGGCTTAAAGTTAAATGGCGGACCTGGTACGGGTATACGGAAAAAAGAGATATTGGTCTGCGGTGACAGCCATACCCACATGCGCATGGAACTGGAAGCCTTCGACCTGGTGGATTTCGGTGACGGGCTACCTTACTCACGAAGATCACTGGGCATCCTGAATAAGATAGCTAAGAAGAACAGTCTGGCGATTAATAAAATAATCAACGAATATGATGATCATGACAGAGATGAAATTTATCCTACCCTGGGACAAAATCTCATCTGGACGCTGGTCGGCGAGCTGGTAGTCTTGGACTATGTAAAACTGGAAGGTGGACGGGAAGGCACTGTCACCATTACCGATAAAGGGAAAAAGAAGCTGGCCGATTTCAAAAAGAGCCTGACAGCGGAAGAGATTAAAGCTCTTAAATTATAAACGCCGCCGTAGTATTTAGTATTAACTTGTGAGGATATTGTTGGGTGGGTTACCTGATTGCCCACCCAACAAATATTGAGATATTGGTGTATTACATTCCAGGTTTTTGGTCCAGGACTAACACTCAGGAGGCCTATTATGCCATTTAAAGTCAAATGTACGCTGGTTTCGTGGACCGGCGATCCGGAGAGGTTTCCCTGTCACTTCGATTATCATATCGGCGACTCTTTCACCTATGACGGTGAAAAATTCGAAGGTAAGATCTGCAACGGTTTATTGAAAAATATGGCTCCGGTCTTGTGGAATACCATTTTTTACGGACCCGGTGACTATGAACGTATGATTTACGTTTATACGGGTTTGAGCGCACGGGATCCCAGCATGGAGAAATACGACGGTGTGGGTTTCCGCCCGTTGAAAGAGGTCCCTGCGGGCGCTGACCCGAAGCATTTGAGGAGTATCTCGGCGACCCCACCCAAAGCCCTGATCAAGCGACAGCGTGGCTTTGTTTGTGATGACACCCGAACGGGGGCTTTCTTCACTTGCGAACCTATTGGTCTGGCCGGTGGCGGCGATATGAAAACCCACTATAATCGCGCCATGAGCATTTTGGAGAAAATAAAAAAGCAGCCCGGCATGACCGTCGATGAAATACTGGATAGTTTTACTAAATTCGAAAGAGAAGAAATATATCCACCTATTTATAACGTTAGCGTATCCCTGATGCTGGACGAGATGGCTACGGTTAATTACATCGAATTACGGGACGGAAGAGCCTACCCCAAGTAATGAGCCAGGGACGGGATTTGGATTTTTATCTCGAGTTATAAACTAAAACTCGTATGCTTTTAAAGGCCTGACTCTCCGGGGTGCCGTACTTTTTTTCCAGCAAATTTTGTAAGATATCCCTTTGTATATCTCTCCCCAGAATGGCGTCATGACTTAAAACTAACCAGATCTTATCATAACCGGCGAGTCTGGCTGGTAGAGCTTCATCAGCTTCCGCCAGGATTCTTCCTTCCGTATCGTCTAAAGGTAAATTTAATATCGGATCAATATTCGGGTATTTACCAGGGTCAAAATAAGGTACTGCGACCGGGAATTTGTCCGGCATGATCGTCTGGTTCTGATAATAGTTGAATGCAGTGCTGCAAAGCGGCATAAAGAAGATAATTGCATCCCCTTTTTCCGAGTTCGCCAGCACATAGTCGGCGGTTCCCCGCCAATCCTCTTTTTCGTAATCAATATACCAGTGGCGTAACTGAAATCCTGACAATCCCACCAATACTATAAGACTGATTGGCAAAAAGAATCGTTTAGGCAAAAGAGAAATTCCGACTGCCGCGAGAATAACCAGAGCGGGTATACACACTATTAAATATTTGTCTTCGAATATAGCTCTAATCATCGAAATGCCAAAGGCGAGGATTATCGGGACTAAGAGCAAGGCTATCAGCAAAGAGTACTGCCAGTTTTTCTCGGACGCTTTGTAAACTAACCATTGCCTGGCTGCATATATACAGGCCCATAAGCATACGACAAAGAATGCCGCTAGGAGATATTTCCCGCCCGATAAACTCGCGAAAACTCCAATTAGATCTGTTAACCCCGGTTGAGGTACCCAGTCCAGGTTATGTCCCGAGCGTGTGAATATTAGTAAGACAAGAGGCAAAATTAAGATGATTATACTCATCCAGGAAACCAGTAACCCTTTCCAGGGAATAGATTGCCGGCGCATAAAAAGTAGAGAAATAGCCTGTGCCGCCAGAATAAAGCAAGCGAACACATGAGCATACACAGCGATGATACTGGCGATGGCGTACGCGGTCCATAATAGTTTTGATGGTCTCCGTACTACTATTACTAAAAAGAGGGTAGACAGGGTAGCGAAAAGAAGGACCATGCTGTAACTACGGGCATCTTGAGCGTATTGAATAAACATAGGGTTGATAGTCGCCAGTAATGCAGCTATCAACCCAACCCGTTTGCTAAAAAGTTGAGTGCCCAGCGCAAATACAGTTGGAACAGTTAATACGGCAAATAAGGCTGACAGACTCCGGATGACAAATTCACTATTTCCCAGGTAAATCCAAAAATGGAGCAGGACATAATAACCGACCATATTGGTCTCGCCCTGAGAAATAGTCTGCCAAATTGTTGGCCAATTTGAATTCGCTATGGCAATACTAACAGATTCATCCGAATCAATACTCTTCTCCGCCAGGAATAACAGGCTTAATACCACGCTGAGGCACATTATCCCCAAAACCGCATACAAATAAAGGTGAAAACGAAAACGTGTGATTGCATTTGAACCTGGTCGGTAATTACTGGACTTTGCAATTTCAGTCATACTTACCTATCCTTAACCTACCACGGAGAAATGTAGTTATTGAAATTGGCTTTTAGGTTCGCTCCAATGGTACTAATGACCTCATCTCTCAAAATAGATACAAACTTTAATGCTCCGCTTTTATTTAGATGGTCACTATTTAAAAATAAGCTATAATCGGACTGGAACCTTTCATCTTTTGCATAATCATAATAAGCGACACCGGTATCGTTTTGTATCTTATGTATAAGGTTATTAAAGTTTTCAAAAAATTCGGGGTACACTAAATTTGTGTACTCAGCCAGGTAGGGAGTAGTTACCAATATCGGAGTAATTTGTTTAGCCTTGCACAAATCAATAATTCGATACAATGCGCCGATCTCATCCCAATTAATGTTTTCTCCATATTCATCATTGGAGAAATGACGCGTATGCGCGGCTAATGCGTCAGCTTCAATATCAATATCAGATGCGACTTTATGCCATATCTCTTCATTGGTATCGATACTTCTTCCTAAAAAGACGGTTAGGATTTCACCTTGCGCACTTAATATCGGAAAATAATGGAACAATATATCGTCTTTTAGCTCGTATTCCTTGATATTCTTTGGAGATAATATTTTATAGTACCTTTGATTCTTGGATTCAAAACCGTCGTCCTCAGTTTCAGAGTGGCCATAAAATAGAAAATAGGATATCGGAACAAACATTATTCCTCCATCCGCTAATTTGTTTTCATATTCCGATAATATTCTATAATCGTACGAGAGAGTCTGAGAATTCAGCGCAAAGTTGAAACAGGTATAGTTCTTCTCGAGCTCGTCGTAACAGAAATCCCATAATCCATGGCTACTCCCTATATTTGATATCTGGATGTTTTGGGGTATCATGTTGAATTTAGGTATGTGATTGTCATCATTTTTGTCCATTCTAACGTAGATAGCATTGGACATAACCACAAAAATAATGACCATGGTCACAAGAAGAAGTCCCTTAGCCAAAAATTTCCCTATCGGGGTTTTAAAAACGGAAGTATACAAACGCACTTGACACCCCTTTATCGGAAAACAGGGCAACGAAAATCACCAGAACAGCGTAAATGCTCCATCGTGGCACCACCGGAAGGCTTTTGATGGAAACAAATACATCCTTTTTCAGTGAAATATAATCAAAAATCAACACTGGTAGGACAAATACGATCAACTTAAATAGTGTCAGTAAGCTTATGTCCAAATCCAGGAAGCCAGCCTTTAAATAAGCAACTGGCGAAGCTATTCCGATGAACATATTTCTAAAAAAATAGAAGGCCTCACTCAAGCTTTGAGCACGGAAAAATATCCAGGCTAAAGTGCAAAAGGCAAATACCAGACAAACCGAAACCGCCCATTTGATTGTTTTTTTACCCTCGAAATTTTTTTCATCCTTCCCCAAAAGGTTCTCTACGACCTGCCCGGCGCCATGGATGCCGCCCCATACCACAAATGTCCAATTCGCGCCATGCCAAAGTCCACAAATCAGAAAAGTTATCATCACATTGAAGTTGCGCCGGAGCTTACCAACTCGGTTTCCCCCGAGAGGTATATAGACATAGTCCCTGAACCAGGTTGATAAAGAAATATGCCATCTTCTCCAGAATCCTCGAATAGAGGCAGAAAACTAGGTGCCTTTGCA
>DEUU01000215.1:649-3474 GCA_002362735.1 Dehalococcoidia bacterium UBA3254 | reverse complement strand
AAGGTGACCGGAGATCCGGACTGCCCGACTTCGAACGGGTATATCTGCACCAAGGGTAAGGCATCTGTGGAGCTCCTCTATCATCCTGACCGTCTGAAATATCCTTTAAAGCGAAAGGGTGAAAGAGGGGAGAATCATTGGCAGAGGATCAGCTGGGATGAGGCCCTGGACACAATCGCTGAGAAGCTTAACAGGTTCAAACAGGAGAATGGACCGGAATCAATCGCCGGGATGCAGGGAACAGGCAAGCCTTACAGCGCTTTTTTCAGGAGGTTCCTTTCCTGCCTCGGCACTCCCAACAGGCCTGCAAGCGGCCACATATGCTACGCTACGAGGGTGGCTGCCTGCGAAATGACCAGCGGAAATCTCCCGGTCTGTGATTATTACGGCTTCGGCGGCGTATATCCGAAATGCGTGCTGGTATGGGGCTGCAATATCACTGTCGCGGGATCATCCGACGGGATGTGCGGCTATCAGCTTACACAGACGATAAGAAGGGGAGCAAAACTCATTGTCGTTGATCCCAGGAGAATCCCGATAGCGGATAGAGCGGACCACTGGCTGCAAATCCGCCCTGGTACTGACGATGCGCTTGCCATGGGAATGCTGCACACCATCATTAACGAAGAACTCTACAATGAAGAATTTGTAAAAAAATGGACCGTCGGCTTCGATGAGTTGGCAGAAAGAGTAAAAGAATTCCCCCCCGAAAAGGTCTCGGAGATAACCTGGATTCCGGCAAACACGATATGTGAGGCTGCCAGGATGTATGCCACCACCAAACCGGCCTGTATCCAGTGGGGGGTTTCCATAGACCAGAACATCAACAGCTTCCAGACAATACGGGCTATCCATCTTCTTTCAGGCCTAACCGGCAACATGGATGTGCCCGGCGGCGATGTTTTCTGGGTGTCGCCTTCCAAAATAGTTGTACAGGCGCCTCGTCTTAACCCCGGTTTGATGCTGCCCGGCAAGGTGCCGCCGGAAATGTGGGAAAAGAAGATCGGTGCCGGCAAATATAGAGTGCTCCGTCAGGTACATCCGGCGGAGTTCTGGGAAACTGTCCTGACAGAAAAACCTTATCCCGTTAAAGCGCTCTTCATTATGGGCAATAATACCCTCGTGGCACGCAGCGAGCCTTTGAAGATGCTCCGCGCTTTCAGGAAGATTGATTTTACCATCGTGGCGGACTTGTTTATGACTCCCACCGCACAATTTGCCGATATTGTCCTGCCGGCAGCAAGCTGGCTGGAAACTGACGAGGTTATGGATAATCATTGCATCTGGTGCATCAATGTGAGGCAAAAGGTGGCGACGATTGGCGAGTGCCTGGACGACAAACAGATATTAATAGATTTATCAAACAGGATGGGTATGGATGACTGCTTTCCGTGGAAAGACGTTAGGGAATACTGCGATTGGGTGTTGAAGGATAGAGGCATTACCTTTGAAGAGTTCAGGAAAATCGCGATACTTAAGGGGGAAATGCACTACCGGAAATATGAGCAGGATGGATTCAGGACACCTTCCGGTAAGTTTGAGTTTTACTGTTCTACTCTAGCAAAAATGGGTTATGATCCATTGCCCGGCGTTGTTGAGCCGCCGGAAAGCCCGTATTCAACACCGGAGCTTTATAATGATTATCCGCTAATAATCACCACGGGTGCCAGGGTCCAGCACTTCTTTCATTCCGAGGGCAGGCAGATTAAATCACTGCGGAAACACAATCCTGATCCCCTGATAGAGATGCATCCTGATACGGCAAAAGGACTTGGCATAGAAGAGGGAGACTGGGTCTGGATTGAAAGCCCGCGGGGCGGAAAGGTAAGGCAGAAAGCGCGGCTTACCGATAGGATTCATCCACGAGTGGTTAATGCTCAGCATTCCTGGTGGTTCCCGGAAAAAGACCCACCGGAGTACGGATTCAGAGAATCCAACATCAACTTTTTGACCGGAGGGATGCCTTACGATCCGTGTACCGGTTCGGAGTCCTGGAGATCATTCCTGTGCAGGGTGTCAAAAGAATAGCAGCGATAAATATTTTGCAGGTCAGTTGTCAAAGAACGGTGGTGCTAAGAACTTTGAAAAATCCCGCTTTTTCAGGACGAACTAGGTAAACGCAACCAGACATGAAACGATTTAAAAGGAGAAGAACTATGGGGACTACGATGACGGACCTCGCCGAATTGATGAAGAGCCGACGTTCTATACGGGCATGGCAGAATAAGCCGGTACCAGAAGAGCTGCTTATGCAGGCTATCGAACTGGCTACTTATGCTCCTAATGCGGGAAACCAGCAAAACTGGCACTTCTACGTGATATTAAATAAGAGCACTTTAAATTCTATTGCTAATGCCATACAGGCAAATGCAGAACTTATCGCTGGATGGCCTGAAGCCAAGAGGATAAAGGATGTTGCTGATCGGATGTTAGAGAGAGTCGCCGTATTTCGCGGCGCTCCGGCTGCCATTACCGTAGCGGTCAAAGAATATCAGTCGCCGATAGACCATGTGATCGAAATGCGAGAAAAATACGACCCCCAAGCCAGAGAAATGCGTCAATGGAGGAGTGTGGTTCAAAGCAAGATCCAATCGGTTTCTTCTGCCATTGCCAACCTGCTTTTAATATTACATCAAATGGGCTTAGGCGCGGTCTGGATGACTGGCCCCATGCAAATCAAAGGCGATATGGAAAGGATTTTAAAAATCCCCGCCGGAGAGGATTTAGTCGCCTTTATTCCCGTAGGTTTCCCGGCAGAAAAACCCTCTCTTAGGGCAAGAAAACCGGTTACAGAGGTCTGTACCGTCATAAAGTGAAGGACATAC
>DEUU01000215.1:0-373 GCA_002362735.1 Dehalococcoidia bacterium UBA3254 | reverse complement strand
AACAATCGCACATCAATTTTATTTTTGCCCATGTACATTTGATATGCCGGGATTTCGATGTGGCTAAACAATTTTATAAAAATATGCTGAATGCCCGATGTCTGTTTGAAGGAAAGGCAAAAGAAGCCAGGATCGCGATTATGGAGCTAGGCGGCACCTGTCTTCACATATCCGAGGCTGAGGGAGACGAGAGCATTGAAGCGCCAAAGGAGCGCCAAGAGGGAATATGGATTCGATATGGACTTGGTCATTTCGGTTTTCGGGTCGATGATCTCGATGAGGCGATTCACGATCTCAAAGGCAAGGGAGCCGAATTTATGGGGGGCATCCGTCATATTCGAGAAGGGGTGAGGGTCATCTACATGAGGGCTCC
>DEUU01000225.1 GCA_002362735.1 Dehalococcoidia bacterium UBA3254 | reverse complement strand
TAAGAACTGGTACCGCTATGGGGGGCAGGTCAGTAAACGAACAAGTAGGTTTCGACCAACGAACCATCGTTCACCAGAGCCAGTTTCTGTACATTAACATTCGGTAATTATTTCTTATCTAGCCCCTTTTCCTTCATCATGGCCCTGGTGCGTTTATTTACTTCATCAGCTTTAGTAAGAAAAAAGATCATAGCACCGAGACAAACGAGGAAAATACCAATACCAATAGGTCCAGTCCAGTAAAAGACTAACCACATATCCATATATTTCCTCCTTCATAATGGTATGGCATTGGTCTTATATCTAATGTTAAGTGTCAGGTTTTTATGATACAGTATACATATACGACTGTCAATCATATTGGGCAGGTAACTATCTAAATCAAGTCTTAATTTCTAAGCATGTGGATATCACTTGTCGGGCTATTAAACTTCCCCGATTATATTAAAAGAGAGACAAGAGAGATTGTTTTTTGGATAATCTCAATGATCCTCACGGATAATAGAATACGGCAATAAATGAATTTAGATTGCTACTTGGAGTCTAAGGTGTTAATTAATCCAGAAACTGTATCCCCGGTTAGAAGAAGCAAGAAGGATGCCAGGAATTTCTATAACAATATCAGCCGTTATTATGATTGGCTTGGTGGTCTCTTTGAACGCAAACTTACGAATAAAGCACTAGATTACCTTAATGTCCAGAAAGGCGAAAGGGTGCTGGAAATTGGTATTGGCACTGGATACGGTTTACAGAGAATTGCTCTGGCAGCGGGAGGTAGTAGCGTCAGCTACGGAATCGATATTTCTGAAGGGATGATCCGAAAGACCAGAGATAGGCTCGATAAAAATTCTCTACTAAGAAGAGTCCAACTTCATCAGGCAGAAGCTGCCAGCCTGCCCTTTAAAGATGACGCTTTCGATGCGATTTTCCTTAGCTTTACCCTCGAGCTCTTCGATAATCCCGAAATACCCGTGGTGCTGGGGGAGATCAGACGAGTCCTGAAGCGCGGTGGTAGGGTCGGGATTGTTAGCCTGGCCAAAACAGATAAAAGTTCTTTAGCCATTAATTTGTATGAGTGGGTACATAATAAATGGCCTAATTACATTGATTGCAGACCGATATACCTCGCTGGTTCAGTACAAATAGCCGGTTTTAAAATTACACTAAGAAGCATTAAGAAGCTTGTTATCCTGCCAGTGGAGATAGTTATTGCTTTCAGAGAGGTATAATTTTCCATATGGAAGATACTCCGAGTACCGTTTCTTGGGTAAAGACGGCATCTACCGGTGGTGGGCTAATCAATTGATTATCACTAACGATGAGAACGGTAAACTGCTCTATAGAGACGGCTTCGTGAGGGACATTACTGAGCGCAAAAAGGCCGAAGAAGCATTGAAAGAAACTGAGGAGAGATTTAAAGCTATTGCTGATAATACTCCGGACCATATTATAGTCCAGGATTCCAGTCTCCGATATACCTTTGTCGTCAACCCACAAATCGGCCTCACTGAGAAAGATATGCTGGGGAAGACAGACTTCGACATTCTGGACAAAGAAGATGCCGAAAAGCTGGCGCAGATTAAAAGTCGAGTTATTTCCACTGGAAAACCATTCCACGTCGAAACATCGCTGGTCGGTAAGGAAGGTAAATTAGAATTCTTCAGCGGGTCATACGTCCCAAAGTTCAATCGAGAAGGCCACGTCGACGGCCTGATAGGCTATTTCCAAAACGTTACAGCTCGCAAGAAGTCTGAGGAAGCCCTCGAGAAGGCACGTTTTGTACTCTCCGAAGGCCAAAGAATCGCACATGTTGGTACATTTGAGTATATCGCAGAAAACCAGACCACTGTATGGTCCGATGAGGAATGCCGCATTTACGGGCTTGAGCCTGGGACACCTTCTCCTGCGTATGATGAGATGCTAGCCAAGTTTGTCCACCCAGACGATGTAGCATTGTTGCATGAGACCTTCTCCAAGGCTATACAAAGCGGTTCAATCTATGAACTAGAACACCGGATTTTACGTCCTGATGGCGGTGTGAGGGTCGTCTATGATCTGGCCCATCCCTATTTCGATGAGAAAGGAAACCTCACCCGATATATAGGAACCACATTGGATCTCACCGAACAAAAGCGTGTAGCGGCAGAGTTAGAAAGTGTTGGTGCTCAGCGGAAACTTGCACTAGATACAGCCCATATGGGGTGGTTTCGGTTTGACCCTATTAAGAATTATTCCTGGTGGGATGATCGCTATAAAGAAATCTTTGGGTTTACTGAATACGAAAAACCTAACGACGAGATCTTGGCTTCCCGTCTTGATCCTGAAGACTTACCTGGAGTCTGGACTAAGGTACAGGCATCATTAGACCCGTCCAACCCGCAACCTTACGATGCCGAATATCGGATTAATCTTCCTGATGGGTCTATGAAATGGATTGAGGCGCACGGCATTGCTGTTTTCGATGGCAATGGTAAAGACAAACGTGCTACTAGTCTTATCGGAACTGTAATGGATATCACGGAGCGCAAGAAAGCTGAGGGAACCCTTCATGAGGCTTTGGACTATCTCGACAATCTATTTAATTACGCTAACGCTCCAATTATTGTTTGGAACCCGGAGTTGCGAATTACACGCTTTAATCATGCTTTTGAACACTTAACTGGAAGATTAGCAAGCGAAGTAATCGGAAAGAGCCTTGATATCCTGTTTCCTGAAGATGGCAAAGAGCATTCCTTAGAGCATATCAAAAAAGCCATGACAGGCCAGCGCATGGAAGTGGAGGAGATACCCATACAACACAAAGATGGATCAGCAAGTATCGTCATTTGGAACTCCGCTACTTTGTATACTGCCGACGGAAAGACGCAGGTAGCAACCATTGCCCAGGGACAGGATATCACCGACCGCAAAGCTGCAGAAGAAGATCTGAGGCAGCGTACTGCTGAACTTGAAGCCGCCAACAAAGAATTGGAAACTTTCAGCTATTCGGTTTCCCATGACCTGAGAGCGCCACTCAGAACCCTGGATGGTTTCAGTGAAATGGTGTTGGAGGATTATGGAGATAAGCTTGATGAAGCCGGGAAAGACTATTTGAACAGAATCCGGAATGCAAGTCATACCATGTCCGAACTCATTGAAGCCATCCTGAAGCTCTCTCGTATAAGCCGGGCAGAAATACATGGAGAAAAAGTGAATTTAAGCAATATAACGAAGTCGATCGCGGACGGATTAAAACAAAGTCAACCTTTACGCCAGGCTGAGTTTATAATCGAACCTGACCTTATAGTAAAAGGTGATGCGGCGCTACTACGAATCGCCTTGAATAACATGCTAGAAAATGCCTGGAAATATACTAGTAAGTGTTCTCCAACCAGGATTGAGTTTGGAATAAATGAGAAAAAAGGAGAAAAAGTCTACTTCATCAAAGATAATGGAATAGGTTTTGATATGCAATATAAGGAAAAGCTATTTCAACCTTTCCAGAGGCTGCATACCGGCAACGAATATCCGGGCACTGGCATTGGTTTGGCTACAGTGCAAAGGGTTATCAAAAGGCATAATGGACGCATCTGGGCCGAGTCAGAGATCGGTACAGGCACCACTTTTTACTTCACTTTGGAATAGAATGAAAACATGACTGATTGTGGGTATGTTTTATTAGTCGAGGACAATCCGGATGAGGTTTTTTTAACCCAACGAGCTTTTAAGAAAGGAGAAGTGGCTAATCCGTTAAAGGTAGTCACTGATGGTAGGCAGGCTCTTGATTTTCTTTTCTCACAAAGTAGTTACTCTAATAAGGACATCAACGACAAACCCACATTGATTCTATTGGACTTAAAATTACCTCTGGTAAATGGATTGGATGTACTTAAAGAAATAAAAGGTAATCCAAACACGTCTATTATCCCGGTAATAGTATTAACATCCTCTACCGAGGAAAGAGACCGGGCAGAAAGTTCTCGTTTGGGGGCCGATGACTACATTTGTAAACCGACTCGACTAATCGAATTCGTTGAGATAGTTAAAAGTATCAAACTTAAATGGTTATTTTATAGATAGGAGAGCCCTGGGTATTACGATTGTCTTCCTGAATAACATACCCTCCAAATGTCCTCTATTTAATCTGATCATTTCAGGAAGGCAATTTATGATAAGCTCGAATCGTCCATAAGGTGCGGGCTTTTATTGAAGCAGTATACTATCTACAGAATTTAAATTATTGTCAGCACTAATTCACGCTCAAATGGGCTCTTCCTCGATTCTGATGAATTGCTAGAAGGTTAGGAGGTAATGAGCGTTCCGTGGAAATTTTAATTGCAGAATGAAGGATAGTTACTATCCTTTTTGCCAAACCAATATTGGCACTTGAGTTAACGATTTCATCAGATCTACGGAAGAGCCCTCAAATGTAGTGATTATACTCCGCACGGACAGTCCAGCGGACTATTTTTGACACTTTGACTTCATAATCTGCGATTTGTTACGATAGAAAATGAGTAGAGGTATATCCTGTATATTCCCATAATTCTACAATTTACTCTCCTATTAGCCCGAGTCAATGGTCTCATCCTGGTATTTGCTTTGAGTTCAGGAAGGTATACAGGTGAAAAAATTATTATTTTTCTTATCCATTTTGGTCATCGGTGGAATTTTTCTTTTATCCCTTTCCGGATGCAGTCAGCCACCAACCGTTACTAACCAATCTATTCCTGCATTGAATAAACCGGAGCTACCATCAGTGGACTCTCTACCTAATAGACCTTTGGAAACTGCTTATTTTGCCTTGGGTTGATTCTGGGGATCTGACTCCCTGTACGGGAGTATCGATGGAGTTATCCGTACCAGGGTAGGATATTGCGGAGGTACAATTGTTAACCCCACATATAATAATATTGGTAATCATAGCGAGACCGTTCAGGTAGACTACGATCCAGCCGTGGTTTCTTATGAACAGCTACTATCAGCTTTCTGGAACGGACACGATGCTGCCTATATGCCTTATTCAATACAGTACCGTTCAGCAATTTTTTATACCGGTGATCAACAGAAAGAACTGGCAAAAGAAGGCGCGCAGGTAGAGCAGAACAGGCTGGGGAAGGAAATATATACCGCCGTCGAATCCTTCACAGGTTTTTATGTAGCAGAGGACTATCATCAAAAATATTACCTGAGAGGAAATCCGGAAATAAGTGCTGAAATAGCCAGCATTTATCCGAATCTGATGGATTTCGTCAATTCCACG
>DEUU01000187.1:2353-4598 GCA_002362735.1 Dehalococcoidia bacterium UBA3254 | reverse complement strand
CCTTTAGACCATCCTGATCCTGCCCATTGTCTGATCTCTGGAACGGGACTAACCCATTTGGGAAGCGCATCTCAGCGAAACGAGATGCATAAAGCGCTTATTCATTCTAAAACCAGTAAATCGCAATACGAATTGGGAATGAAAACGGATTCTCAGAAAATGTTTGAGATGGGTTTAAAGGGGGGAAAGCCCGAATTCGGAAAAAGAGGTATTCAACCTGAATGGTTTTATAAAGGAACCGGGACCGTGTTGAAAGGTCATGGCGATTATTTGGAAATACCCTCATTTTCTGAGGATTGCGGTGAAGAGCCCGAAGTTGCCGGATGTTACATCATCGACAAATCTGGTGTACCTTGCCGCCTAGGTTTTGCCATTGGCAATGAATGGTCGGATCATATTACTGAAAAAGTGAATTATTTATGGCTGGCACCTTCCAAGCTACGCACATGTTCGATAGGGCCGGAGTTAATTACAGACCTGGACTTCAAAGATGTCAGAGGATATTGTCGAATTTATAGAGAGAATTCTCTAGTTTATGATTCGGGCGAGCTTTTAACCGGAGAGGAGAATATGAACAACTCACTCACTAATCTCGAAGATCATCATTTCAAATACCCTCAATTTCGAATACCCGGTGAGGTTCATATTCACTACTTTGGGACCATGCGTTTATCATCTGGAAGCTGGAGCCCATTCCAGCAAGAAGATAAAATCCAAATTCATTTTGAAGGTATGGGTGATGATCTTGTAAATTATGTCAGACGGATTCCTTTTAATTCAGTTCCCGTGACCGTTCGGAAAGGTTGATTTGGCTCTCGCGGATATCCATTAATTTGTGGATATTACGGAGTTTATTGTCGTGAATTTGGTCTGGGTGTAGAATGGACATCATCAAAGGGTATCTTTTCACAGGATCATAATTTCAAAACAATTGTGCAATTGAGGTCAGTTCCATCAAAGTATGGAGGAGAAAGATGTCCAATACTAATTACGAGAAATATCTTGTCAGGAAACCTGCCTATAAATTCGGCGCCGGTATCACGGGCCGCCAGTCTCCCGCCATGACTTATATGAGCGATGACCTTGTTCATGGAAGTAATGTGAATCTTGAATTTAGCTGGATATACAATACTCCCTCACCAAACCCGCATATAATTGAACATTCTCACGAATACGATATGGTTGTTCTCTATATTGGCGGTGACCCCCAGGATTTGAATGACCTGGGTGGCGATATCGTTTATTATGTTGGAGGCCAACCTATTACTTTCAATAAAAATGCCTCATTCTTCATACCCAAAGGGGTTAAGCACGGCCCTGTAATCTGGAAGAAATTCAGGAAACCCCATCTGGAGATGACGTTAATACTGGGCCCGGCGAGCGAAGCTGCAAACTGGGTTGATGATCAGAAAGTGGCAAATAGGGAATTACCACAGAAGAAAGATAACATCAACTACGAAAAATATTTTGCCAGAGAACCGATTTATCTGGATCTAGAAGACCAGGAGAAAAGGAAAAGCTCTATGGGTCCAGTCAGAATGTTTATGTGTAATGATCTCATCCCGGGTTGTAACCTTTATCTTGATTATCCATGGTTTTTTGCCAGACCGGAGGATTTTATCCCACCTCACGTCCATAATTATAACGAGGTTGTGGTGCATATAGGTGGTGATCCGGATAATCCCGAAGAGCTGGGAGCCGAAGTGGAAATTATTGTTAATGACCAACCCCTCACCTTCGATACAACTACGGCTCTTTTTATTCCAAAGGGATTAAAACATGGTCCATTAAGCTGGAAGAAGGTCAGCAAGCCCCACATACAAATGCCGATAATAATTGGCTCAGGTGATCTCTTAAAGGCTGCACCCGCGGGATATAAACCAAAATAATACAGCTGAAGGGAATCGACGTTGCAGATTCCATCTATGAGAGTAATTTATCGTTTATTTAATATGGTCTATATTCAATGAAGTTTAAAAGAGCTGAGTTTATCCAATCGCTCGAAATTATGCCATGAGTCAATCCAGCGAACAGTACCGGAAAGACCGCGCATGGCTAGAGATTGAGTTTGGGCACCCCCGCTAAAATAGCGTACTCCTTTGAGCAGTTCTCCGCTGCTAACACCCGTGGCGGCAAAAAATACATCATCACTGGCGATCAGATCGTCCAACTTATAAACTTTGTCAATATTAACGCCTGCTTGGATCGCAGCTTGTTTCTCCGCCTCATCTCGAGGCCAGGCTTT
>DEUU01000187.1:629-2040 GCA_002362735.1 Dehalococcoidia bacterium UBA3254 | reverse complement strand
GGGGTACCCCCCACTCCCATAAGGGCATCCACTTCCCTACCGGGTAAAGCTGCCTCTATGCTGGCGGCAACATCCCCATCCGATATTAATTTGACCCTGGACCCAGCTTTTCTGATATCGTCTATTAACTGCTCGTGACGCGGTCTGTCCAGGACCACCACCGTCAGCTCTGACAGCCGTCTATTCTTGGCTTTCGCAATATTTTTCAAATTTTCGGATACGGGCGCATTAATATCGATGCAGTCTTTAGCATCCGACCCGGTTACTATTTTGTTCATATAAACAAATTGTCTTGGGCAATACATCGTCCCTCTGGTGCAGAGGGCTACAGTAGAGATTGCTCCCGGAAGACCTCTGGCAACGAGGGTAGTTCCATCTACAGGATCAACCGCGATATCAACCTTTAAATCAGAGCCATCTCCGATGACCTCGTCGATATATAACATGGGAGCGTTATCTTTTTCTCCTTCTCCAATGACTACAATTCCATCCATGGGTACGTAGCCCAGCACGTTACGCATTGCTGTCACGGCGGTAGCATCGACAAGGTTTTTATCGCCCTTGCCTAGGTGGCGGGCGGCTGAAAGGGCTGCCGCTTCAGTTACGCGCACCAGTTCCATGGCGATATTACGTTCAATTGGTTCATCGTATTGCTGTGCTTTCATGTACTCTTCCAACTTGAAATCATGGCCTCGCATTTTAAGAAGGGAATATGTTCGTAGTGCTTATAAAATCCCTGGCATATAAACCCAATCCACACTCGTTATCATTATTGCATCTAAACCTGGTGGATGCAATATTGCTTGGATAATCTGCCACTTGAATATAATTATCTTAAAATGAGGCTATATCCTTATTATTGCAGGTTATCCGGTACGTTTATAAGGGGATAACAGCAGTTACCATTTCAGATAACTGGTAAAAACTTGAAAACAGCATCTTAAATAGGCTGATGCTGTTAAAGTTGGTCGGGGTGGACGGATTTGAACCGTCGNNTTTTCTCCTTCTCCAATGACTACAACCCCATCCATTCTGACGTAACCAAGGACAGAGCGCATGGCCCCAACCGCAGCTCCATCTACCAGGTTCTTGTTCCCCAGGCCAAGAAAACGGGCGGCTGCCAGTGCCGCCGATTCTGTGACACGAACCAGCTCCATGGCGATATTACGTTCGATTTTGAGCTCAGATTTATTATTCATCCATTAACCTCACAAAGTATTTCCTGATAAGAAGATAATATGGAAATGATATGGCGTTACTCCTGTTTATGAATCCACTTGTGAACGGGTATGTACCTCGAATCGTTTTAATCCTGATTACTTAAGCCATTGTCTGAAGTTCAATCAAAGATTTTGATCTTACCCTCATTATAGTCACCTGACTCGTTAAAGGCCAACCGGAATGCAAGCAA
>DEUU01000187.1:0-299 GCA_002362735.1 Dehalococcoidia bacterium UBA3254 | reverse complement strand
TCATCAGGTTTGATTTAGATTCCGGGCTCTAATTGCTTTTTCTATCTTTTTGGCGTAGTAGTAAGAGTATTTAAAAATGCAAACCATTACTTTTGTCTTATTTTAGCCAGTACTAACTGGGGATGGAATTGTTTAAATATATGAATTATATTCAACCATACTTAATGGTAATTAAGATTGACTCAGGGTAACAGAGTATTCAGAACGATTAAATCCGGCATAAATATACCATGAGACATCCGTATTTGTTTTGGATCAGCTGGAGGACAAGTGAGAAATAATAACTTTTGAAACACACG
>DEUU01000193.1 GCA_002362735.1 Dehalococcoidia bacterium UBA3254 | reverse complement strand
ACAGGGATGGTGGCCGCAGTGCGGTCACTTAAGAAGGATATCAAGGTCGTGGCCTGGGCCGGTGACGGCGGCACGGCCGACATCGGGCTCCAGGCGCTCTCAGGCGCGGCCGAGCGCGGAGACAACTTTCTGTTCATCTGCTATGACAACGAGGGTTATATGAATACCGGGATCCAGCGCAGCAGTACTACCCCTTACGGCGCCTGGACCACCACTTCGGAGGTAGGTAAATATCTTAAGGGTAAAAGTGAAAAAGCCAAATATGTACCCCTGCTGATGGCTTTTCACCCCGGCGTGGCTTATGTCGCTACTGCGACTATCGGTTATTTGAGAGACTATGCTCAAAAACTTAAAAAAGCCATGGAAGTAAAGGAAGGCATGGTCTATATCCACCTCTTTTCACCCTGCCCTATCGGTTGGAGGATGCCCGAGGAAAATGTCATTGATCTGTGTAAAGCCGCCGTAGAGACCAGACATTTCCCATTATGGGAAGCGGAAAAAGGCAAATTCAGGATGACACACGAGGTTAAGAACCCGAAACCGATACAGGAATTTACTAAATTTACCGGCAGGTTTTCACATCTGACTCAGGATGACCTCCAAATTCTGCAAAAAGCAGCGGACGACCGTTATACTACTATCCAGAAGCAAATTAGAGAAATATAATTCCTGAGCCTGTAATTAAATATTATTGTATTCTGAAGGAAATTTATTTCGCTGCATCATGTTTCAGAAGGAGACGGGCCCTTCGTCTCCACCAGAAACAAGGCTAGAACTTTGGAAGGACTTTCCAGAGGCTCATTAATAATACTGATATCAGATTTCTTTCAGTAGACCACCACGGGTAACATCGATATAAAGGGTGGTTTTGTTTTTATCTCCAAAATTGTTTTATACTCCTTAATCTCTATGTAGACTGCTTTTCTCCGGTGAAAGCTCGGATTTAATGTTTTTCTCCTTTGATAGCATCATTAGAAGGCCGATCTATTTGATGTTTATCTTTTAACTGCATCCCTTCCGTCCCGATTTCTCAAATACATCGCGATTTTCAGTATACAAATATTTTACCCGCTACCGGTGAATGCCTGAAATTTATATTTCCATCAATGTAGCCGGTATTTTTAGACGCAGCTTAGCTATCTATTAAGAAAAGGACTATTTCCCACCTGGCTCTCTAATCCAGCTAGAGAGGCAAATCCCGCAGTCTTTATCTATCTTACGCTCAAATGCCTCAGGGTATTTCTTCTTCCAGCTATCCATCTCCCTCTCACTGACCTTCTTGACCTCTACCAGAAAGCCGGAGACGGCCATCCCGGTCACATTCCTCGAGGTATTGGCATGCGGGGTAATGATTGATCGCCCCTCCTCGATCTATCCCTGTGGGATCGATCGGATCAAAGAGGGAGCCACGCCTTCATCATAATGATAAGGCCTTATCCGGGTTATTTTCCCATCACTGGACTCGACCGTTACAGTTGGACCGCTGAGTCCTCCCATCAGACTGGCTGCTTTAAGAGTGCGCTTTTCATTTTTCAAGTCAATCCGTTTCTGCTTCATTCTGCTTCCCCTTACATATTGAAATGACGGAAAAACTTTCGTAACTTTTTTAATTATACTCCTATACATATTTATCAGTATTCCCCAATATGGAGAATCTTCATTTATAGCTGATATTGGCAGAAATGGGAGTGTTGCCGTAGCCGTAGCCACCATAAACAATGAAATTAATAGTATCTCCTGAAGTTACCTCCAGTGGCAAGTCAAAATTCCCTGAATCCGTCGCGTTCCATATCTTTGCGCTGTTATGCAAAATGGAAACGCTCATCTTACCGCCGTCACCCGGCAGGAATTGGCCCGAAACCTGTATCTTCCCTTTCTTTGGAGATGTCCAGCGGAGTATAGAAGGTTCTGTCCCGGGTCCGGGATGAAGAGACAGCCATCCTCCGGGAACACCGTATCTCATTCCTTCATTGTTGATCCAGATACAGGGGGTTAAATCACCTCCCAATGGACCATACCATTGATATGCATTGTGATCGACATAAAGATTAAATTTGGATAAATCTACAGACATCCAGCCATAAGACCAGACGCCGTTCGGATTTCCATTAGCTGTACTGTAGCTCCCTAATGCTGAATAAATCTGGAAATTGGTCGAAACCTGAGGATTTAAAACTGGAGATGCAGGTGCCTGTCCGGGTTTGACCGTGCTGGAACTGCCTACGGGTATTACTACTTCGATCCCTTGAGCCGTTACACTGATCTTTCCTTCCAGGTTTTGAACCTGAGTTGTACCGTCCGGGCTGACGCTAACCCGCATGGAACTTCCCCGGACACCGGCAACCGCGGTAGGTGTCTCTATCTCGTACTTTGAGGCGGAATCTACCAGTTTTTCCACTTTACTGATTGTCTCACCAATCTCCTGCTTCATCTGGATTTGTTTTGCTTGTTCATTTATCAGGTCAGTAAATTCAATTTGCGTATTAGCTTTAAGTTCAATCGTGCTGCCGTCAAAGAAGGTTATTTTGGCACTGGCTTCGGCTCCCGTTTTGATCGAATCACCTTTGTTGAGCAGCATTTTGACTTCGGCTTTTACCCAGTTAGCCGAACCGGCTTTTTTCACCGTTAGTTCACCCTGGAGGCTTGTAATAACGGTGTTTTTCTCAGAGCTACTTCCGCAGGAAAGGTTAAATGGAACCAATATCAGGGCTAAACATATCAATAAGCCAATTTTTAGCCATGTTCTCATTTTTCTCACTGTAATCCTCTCTCCATCCAGTGACAATCAATGACACTTGGGTTACCGGTTTTAACCTTAGTTGTGCCAGCCCTTTACCCGGTAAACTACTATCGGTTGACTTTTTCCTTTGAACACTTGTGGTGGCAAAGGCTCCAGTTCTAAAAATTTTTGTCCCTGGTAACAGGTTTCCGGACCGATCAGAATTTCTCCTCCCGGAGCTACACTACAAATTCGAGAAGCCAGATTAACCGCATCACCTATAACCGTATATTCAACACGCCCGGATGAACCTACATTTCCGGCCAAAGCTTTTCCGGTATTGATGCCAATCCCAAACTGGATATTACTCAGCTCCGGAACTGTTTTACTCAGTTCATTCATTTTGGCCTGAGCTTCCCAGGCGGCTTTCACCGCCAGCTCGGGATGATTAGCCTGTGATTTGGGGGCATTCCAGAGACCCATCAGATTATCTCCGGCGAATTTATTCACCAAACCTCCATTATTAACAATGGCATTAATCATTACTGGAAGGCAGGAATTAAGCATTTTAACCACACCATCCGGTGACAGTTTTTCACTGATAGTAGTGAAATTACGGATATCAGCAAACAAAATCGTTACTTCTCTTTCTTCTCCACCCAGCTTCAATTGTCCTTCATCTGCCAGAGATACAATCTCTCTGGATACCTCAGGTGAAACATAACGGCCGAATAGTTCCTTCACAAAGGTTTTATCAGTCTGTTCCCTGACGATCATGTAAAGGATATTTCCCACAAACAAAACCAGTAATATCAGAACAGGATAAAGAATATTTAAAATCAGACCTTGATTGGAGATGAAAACAGAAATAACTACATACAGGATTATTAGACCCAGAGTGATGCCAGCTACTTTTATAACATCACGCCTTTTCCAGGTACCAGCCCAGGGAAATAACAGAGCACCAATAAGAGTCAACAGCAACATCAGCGATACGGTAATATTCAGGCCGGCTTCAGCTACAAAACGGGTTCTTAAAATCGTATCCATCACTGCGGCATGGATTAACAGGCCGGGTATCCTGGCGCCTGAAGTAGGTACTGACCAGGTGTCCAGGTCTCCGGTAGCCGTAATGCCAACCAGGACTATCTTGTTTTTGATTACGGCCGGATCAAAATTATTTTTAATAACATCTTTATAGGAAAGAAAAGTAAGGCTATTATCGGTAACAGCAAAGTTTAAACGCATGGAACAGGATGGATCAACTGGAATCTGACGCATTAGAAGAGATAATTTATTATCTTCAAGGGGATATTTACCCGGTAATGGAAGCTGAAAGAGAGTGCTGAGCATTGCAACACCCAGGCAAGGATAGACGTTTCCTTCAGCGTCCCTGGCAATGAGAGGCACCCTCCTTATTTTACCATCCGGATCCGGTATCAGATTAATATGACCCAGGCTGCTGCTGTTTTGGCGAATTGATTCTGCAGGCAGGAGAAATTCATCGAGAGTTACCTCTCCAGTCTTTCCGGATACCCTCTTATTCCCAGCTATCGCCAGTACTACATTATCAGCCTGTTTGATGGCTTCTGCCAATCCGGGATCATCCGGAGAATCGTCCGTAAAGATGACGTCATACCCGATTACCGTGGCTCCAGCTTGCTTAAGATTTTCAATGGCTGAGGTGTGAAGACTGCGAGGCCATTCCGACCATTTCCCAAATTCATCAAGACTGGAATCATCAATTCCTGCAATCACAATATTGGGAGAAGGTGAATCGGTTTCCAGCAGTTGATCGGCAAACCAGAGATTGAAAGTATAGAAAGGCTGCACCAGACCCAGAAATAAAGTAACCAGAATTCCCAGACCAAGGATAATTAAACTCTGAAAAAGACGTCTGCGATTTTTCCGGTTCAATTTTTTCTTGAAAAATGAAGTCGTCAAAAGAACCTGCTTGTTCCCGGTAACTTACACCATCTTTCCGGAAAACATCAAAACAATAAAGGTAATTTGACTGAACAAAGCAATAACCACAAACCAAACAGCTTGCCCGACGAATTTATATTTGTTCCGATTGATCTTGGCTACTTCATAAACCTGGCGAACATAAATATCTTCGATTGATCCTTCATTTTGCACCAGATTATCGATGCATTCGTTATATGCTTTGGCATCTGGAAACTGGCAAATACCGCCGAAAAAAGTAGGCTGTGGAGATGAGGTCACAGTGTTGGAATTCTGAACTTTATTCTTAAATATCCGGATTTGTGGGCTGATTGCCAGAATGATGTTTAAAACAGCCAGGACAACCGAGGCGAGGTAAACGACCAGAAGAGTTATTGTCAGCAGGTTAAATTCTTCGATACTGTTCAATTGAGCAATAAACAACACCGTAAATATGCCTAAAGTAGAAAGCAGAGAGATAGCTTTTGAGTCAGCCCGGTCCGTAAGCCTGTTTTGATCGTCCAGAATCCTCATCATCAGAGAATATTTATCTTTTACCATACGACCTCCGTCATCCCTCGCAAATTCTTACCTTTTCTATGGTTTTGATCCAGGAGCAGAAATCAAATAATGGCTGGCGTTCGGAATTTTATCTGCCGCTACCAGAGATTGAGGATCTCCTATCCTGGAGTAATACCTCGCTAATACTAAGAAGCTAAACTTGCTTGAATCGCCGATTGTTTTGGGCGAAAATTCTATAGTAATCAGGTTTCCATTAGTAGTGTAATGGACATAATGAGGATAGCTGGTAGACGAATCGAGGGTTCTTTGGGCACCTGTAACAAAATTGCTTCCTGTGCGACTCAGTGAGATATAGTAATCAATACCCAAATCGTTAAATAGCACATCATATTTCCATCCCGTAGTAATATCGTTATCCGCATCCACCATGATATCCCACTCCACCACTCCGGCTGGATCAACGTTCTGCGGGTAGTTTTCACCCAGGTTTATCGTAATTGCCCAGTTCTCACCTTTTCTCTCAATCCACTCATTCACAATGTCGAGATATTGATATCCACTTACAGGTTTGCCCGTCAGGTCAAAAAGGTCGTTCCGGCTGTCCGCATTAACGTGCACATCAGCCGGTGAAGGAGCACCGGGGGGTTGACCAGGCTGGACGGTACTGGTATTCCCCACGGGAATCATGACTTCCACCCCCTGGGCGGTAACACTGATCTTCCCTTCCACGTTCTGGACGTTAGTAGTACCATCCTGGGCAACCTTTACTCGCATCTGGCTGCCTCTAACTCCGGCTACTGCCACCGGGGTTTCTATTTCATATCGGGAGGAAGAATCAGCCAATTTTTCTACCTTGCTGAGAGTCTCGCCTATTTCCTGTTTAAGACGTATGGCGGTGGGTTTATTGCTGGTCAATTGCTTTATTTCAACCTGTGTACTGGATTCCAGATTGATAATACTGCCGTCGAAGAAAGTGATGGAAGATTTGGAGTTTACCCCGGATTTCACCATGTCGTTTTCCGCCAGGGTGTCCTTGACCCTGGCTTCTACCCAGTTAACAGAGGAAGATTTTTTTATCTCCACTTTCCCCTCGATAAAAGAAATAAAAGCCGGGACAGCAGCTTTGGCACCGTTACATCCACCCAAAGAGATTAAGAAAACAGAAGACAGCAGCAAGCACAGTAAAAAATACCGGAGCGTTTTACTGATAAACCTTTTATTATCTGGTGGAGAGGTTTTGTTATTCAACTTTTTCAAAAAGCTTAACCGGGTAACCTAACCTATTTTATGCCTTTCCGGAGGAAGTAATCAATACCTAAGTACCATTGATTTTTCACCTGAAAATGACTTTAGAGTGACCTGGAATCTTTTGTTACGGAATAAAGCAGGATTAATTTGAAAATGAAAAGACTCTGGCAGGTCAATGCGAGGTATTGATGGAACAATGTAAAAAGGAATATAATCAAATCCATCTGCACATTGCGTAAAATTATCATCGACTATCTCTTAAGACGATATTAAATATGAAGTGGAAGGTATATTGCTATCAGATGGCAAACCATATTTATTATCGCCACCTGGTTAAAATGAGATATTGAAAATATCTGGATAGGCTTCTAACGGCGTTACAAAAAATAGAAACAGAGGGGTGTAAGCTAATGTCATTAGATAACGAAAAAGGTGTAGAAATAAAGAAAGTACTGTGCTGGCCTTCTCCCGGCTGCAGTAATAGTTGCGGTCTGTTAGCCACGGTCAAAGACGGTAAGATCATAAGCCTGAGGGGCAACCCCGACCATCCTACGAGCAAGGGAGCGGTCTGCGCGGAAAGGCTTCCCCACCTTATTAAATGGCTGGAGCATCCCGATCAACTTAAGTATCCTCTTAAAAGAAAAGGAGAAAGGGGAGAAAACCAGTGGGAGAGAATATCCTGGGAACAGGCTCTGGATGAGATAGCCGCTAAACTCAAGGGTCTTAAATCACAATATGGAGCCGAGACCCTGTCGGTGGTAGAAGGAACTTTACGCAGTGACCTTTACGGAATCCGATCCCGTTTTCTAAACCTTTTCGGTAATCCCGGCAACATGGGTACAGCCGGCGTATCCTGCGGCTGTAATAAAGAGGCGATGGATATGGCCTTGTTGGGCGGCAGCGTTTCCCCTCCGATGTTGCGAGCTGAAGGTCCAAAGTGTATGGTTCTCACCGGCACCTATCTTCCAGATGCTCGT
>DEUU01000371.1:2131-4645 GCA_002362735.1 Dehalococcoidia bacterium UBA3254 | reverse complement strand
GGAATCAGCAAGCAATTGTAAGGAATAGCTTGTCTTGTCCAGGCCATGGAGAAAGACAAAGTTTAGTTGTTTAACCTGTAGACGGTTTCCCAAGGCTGCTAATACTAGCCCCGGAGAACCGGTAATCAAAATCACAATTACCAAGAGACAGAACAGAATTATTCCAGTCCACTTTTTAGGATAAAAAATGTTCTTAATTTGTAAAACAAGCTGGTTCATATCACTTTATCTATTTCAAGATTTTCTCTATTTTAACCGCCGATATTTCTTTCTCTTTCCCTATCCAAGTAATCTTCCCGTCAGATGAAAGTACATATACATCATTTAATCGAAGAGCGATCAGTGCATCAGTACTGATGACATTAAAACTGGAACATAAATAGGTTTCATCTGACAATTCTATTTTGTAGGTGACGGTATCCGGATAATTAGAAGATACAGTTCCCGTAGTAGCAGGATTGCTAATGCCAATAAGCGAACAAGCTCCACACAAAAATATCAAAGATATTACCACTAATACACAATATATTATTTTCATATTTCACCTCGCTTTTATTGTGGTTTGTTACTTTGAAAAAATATCAGGAAAATATTTATCGGCCTTTTATTATGAATGTTTAGGCCGGAGTGGTTTCATGTGGGAATCAAGTAATTTCTCGTTCTCTCCATCTTATATTGTCTCCTTGTTTGATCTCTAAACCAGGAGACCGAATCAGCAAGTGATTCCCGGATGGAACGGGTAAAATATCCCAATTCACGTTTTGCTTTCGCTGAACTAACCAATGAATTACTGGCCAGCACATCGATCGAATATGATGTAAAGAGGGGTTTGCTTTTACACAGTTTGTAGTACGGAGTGGCTATAATTCCCGCAATCCGGGCTAACTTGCAAGATATCTGGAATTTAGGGGCGTTTATCCCGGTTATTGTTTCCAGCAATGAGAATAATCCTTTAACTGATATTTGCTCACCAGACAAGATGTAACTTTCACCGGTCCCACCTTTCTCACCTGCAAGCATGAGTCCTTGGGCTACATCTCTTACATCTACGAAATCATATGCTCCGTCTACACAAGCTTTAATTTTACGTCTGAGGAAGTCCTGAATAAGATGCCCCATTTCTGAGATCCTGTAATCGTAAGGCCCTATAACACCAGTAGGGCAAACGATTACAGCATTAAGACCTTTTCTAATACCATCGATTACTGCAAGCGTAGCATTAGCTTTGGATTTAGCGTAATCACCGAGTACGCTGTGGGGGTCAATCGGCTGGGTTTCTGTAATAACGGTTCCGTGGGGTGGTTCTTTGATAGCGTGAATGGAGCTAGTATAGACCATACGACTCACTCCGGACTTTAAGCATGCTTGAACCACGTTCTGAGTGCCCTCTACATTGACCTGATGCAGTAACTCTCTTCTACCCGGTAGTATAGAAATGACACCGGCTAAATGATAAATGACTTCGACTCCCCGAAAAGCACTCAATAGTGAATCAACATCCCGCAGATCACCTCGTACGATTTCAATATCTAACCCATCAAGCGGATGAGTATCTTCGCCGGATGGTACGATTGCTCTGACCGTTTTTCCTTCGGCCAATAGTTTACGTACAAGCACATTACCAATATGTCCGGTTGCCCCGGTTACTGCATTCATACCTAGATCCCCCTCAATTTCTCTGCGGTCTTTATTGGTGCTCCATAATATTCATATCCATAGTTTTACTCTAATTCTGTGTAGTTTGCTTTTTTCGATTATTATTCCTTCCCGCTAATTGCATTAATCATTTGCCGTAAAGTCAGGTAAAATGATTCATAGCAGTCGCATGGAATCAACGAATGCTACCGTCTTGTACTCTATCCCGCAGGTACTTGAATATCTTGATGATGGTCATGGTAAGCGGCAGAACGATAATAAATCCCAATATTCCGGCAAAGTACGCTCCTAGTACACTGAGTAATAACAAGAACGCTGGGTGAATCTCCATTTGTGAACCCTGAATTCTGGGTCCAAGAACCTGGTTCTCAAGCAATTGAATCACCAAATAGCCGAGGCCTACCCAGATGACTTTCTCTGGGTCTGTCGCCAGTGTAACCAAGACCGCCAGGGCGCCGCCCAACCATGGTCCAATCGAGGGCACGAGGTCCATCGCACCAGCAAAGATAGCCAGCGGTAGTGCAAATTCGATCCTCAAAAGCATTAGTAAGGCGTAAGATAAGATTGCGACAGCTATTCCCAGGAGTAGTTGGCCGCGGATATAGTGCACGATAGCATTTTGAATAATAAAGAAAATACTCTTCGTGTGGGTCCGCGTCCATTGCGGTAGCGCTGCATAAAAGCGTTCTCGAAGTCTATCCCAGTCTTTAAGGAGGAAGAAGATGAAAATCGGCATGATAAGAAATCCCAAAATCATACCTGCGGAACTCTGGGCAATATTCACACCACGAGTCAAGAGGTCATTGAGTACTCCGGGCAATGCTGTACCGGCTTTCACAGAATAGACGTCAATATTGG
>DEUU01000371.1:0-1806 GCA_002362735.1 Dehalococcoidia bacterium UBA3254 | reverse complement strand
TCCATTCGGTATCATTTGGGACGCATCCTGTGTTAAGGTCCCGAAGGCTTTACCTAGAAGGGTAACGATATAAAATACCAGCAACCCGATGACAGCGAGGGATAAAATATACACTGTTGCTATGATAGATATCCTTATTAACTGCTTAAGTTTTGGCTTCTTTTCCGTGTGAGGGAGGTGTCTCTCAACCCACCTGATAATCGGCAATAGCAGGTAAGCGAGAATAAAGCCAACTATAAAAGGCAACAGTACGTTTCGCAACACCCATAGTAACCAGAAAACGAAAAACATCCCCAATATGAAAACTATTAATTGCCAGTGCCTTTTTAATAGCACACCGACTGAGTTCAAGCCTAACCCCCACTAACCACACCTGGCTGATGAGACTGAATAACCACTAATAATAGCGATAGGTGTGATATCTTACTACGGAGTCTGTGTATAGGAACTCGTCTACCAGTTCCTGTACACAGACTCGCGTTTTTCTAGTTAACCGAGTGTCACCAATGCAGTTTTAACTCTGGAGTGCATGAACGGCCGCCTGTCCCTTCCTGTTCGCCTCGGAAGCTGCACCCCTGACTGCGTCAACAACACCGATAGTCTTGTCCTTGACCGCCTCCACTACGTCAGTCGCCTTATTTTTAATTAACTGTCTGGTCTCCTTACCCGTCTTAGGTGCGTATAGCAATGCTATGACTCCACCAATGACTGCTCCGGTGAGTAATCCAACTCCAAACCCGATAGCATGATTTCTATTCATCGTTATCTCCTTTTTCATTACTTTCTTTTCTGAATATTTTCATGAAGTTTTTTAAACCTCCACTAATACCTTGAAATAAGCTCAGTATCGGAAACAATGGCTTGATAGCCTCTTGCACCGTGGTAAGGGTATCATATGCGGCCTTCGAAGCCGCTTTTACCACTAACAGTGTGGACATTATTTTGCGATAAAGGCGGTAGACGAGCACGGCAACAAAGATGAGTACCGTCGTGGTTACGAATCCCAGGATAGTGACACTCAAGTCACGGAACCATTCAATACCCACTGGTGACCTCCTTTGTATATAAAAGCCATTGCTTCAAAATTTCGCCCCTGGTTCTGGTATCCGTAGAGACCAGCACCACATATGCACCTTTGGGAGTCCTTTTTTATCTGTTGATGTACCCAATAATGGCCAATATGCCAATGATGATGAGATAGATACCAATCAAGTAATTAAGTATCTTGGGGAAAATCATGACAATGATGCCGAAAATAAGGCTGGCTATGCCCATCCATAGACCCAGGGTTGGTAATGTAATAGCTGGCATTTAACTTTACCTCCGCTGCAAAATATTTAATACCACTATTTGTTCCGGATAGTATTGTCACTTGTCTGTATCAGGAGTGATATCTAGACGGTCTTATCTTCCACTGTAGCATTGGGTGCATTCTCTTTGACGGAGTTAATGCCACCTAAAGCATTTGCCTTAGCCTTATAGCCTTCACCTGAATTTGCAATGACCTGTCCATTCGCATGGATTAGTCTCCAGCGAAACTCTTCTGACTTGTCCTTATAGATTTCAAACTTTGCTACCATGGCCTTCCCTCCTGTCGTTAAGTAATTTATTCCTGTCCTGTTTAAGTAGATATTTAGTAGTTTTGACTTATTTTACGAAGCTAGGTCTGATCCTGTTTGAATGGATTGAAACCAGTGACGAAATTATCAATGTCACTTTGCCTGAATCTGCGGTCTCCCCGAGACCCAATTCGATATGCTTCTATTATCCCCTGTTCAGACCAGCGTCTGATGGTGTTGGGATGAG
>DEUU01000025.1 GCA_002362735.1 Dehalococcoidia bacterium UBA3254 | reverse complement strand
TCGATGAATTGCTGGAAGTTCCATTTACAGGCTTCAGCATTGAAATCAGTCCCATCATGGAACTTGATTCCTTTTTTCAGACTGAATGTAATTGTTTTGGCGGCAGGGTCCTCTTTCCAGCTGGATGCCAGCCATGGTACCAAACTACCTGCTTTATCATAATAAGCCAGGCATTCAACAGCAGGAGCCACGTGACGATAATCTACATCTTTGACGGAAACAGCCGGGTAGCCCAAATTCTGTGCATCGTCGTTAGAACCTATTCTAAGTGTTCCACCCTTTTGTACAGACGAGCTCGTTGACGTATTGGTTGTGGTTGGACTGGATTGAGTACAACCGGATGCAATTAGGGGGACTATAATACATAAAGCTAGAATCAGAAAGACAAGCTTAGACGAGAATGCTTTGTTAAACATCACTACCTCCTTAAATAAAACTGTGACTGATTGATATAAACTATACTAATGAAAAAAATAGAACGCTCTTCACCTCCTTTTTAAACTTAATTATGGTTTTAATAAAGTTTTATCAGATTGCCTGTAACTTTATTCTTTATGAAAATTAGCTTCTAATTTGAATAGTAACCTGGCAGTTAGAGTGTGCCTCTTAACCTTGGATCGAGAGCGTCTCTTAAACCATCTCCAATCATATTGAAAGCCAGAACAACCAGCATAATACAAACACCGGGAGCAAAAGACAGAATAGGATAATGAAATACGTATCTCTGACCTTCAAATACCATATTGCCCCAGGCTGCGATAGGTGGTGTGACACCTATGCCCAGAAAGCTTAAAGCAGCCTCGGCTAAAATCGCTCCGCCGAGATTGAGGGTAATAAGCACCAAAATGGGAGAGAGGCAATTTGGTAGAATATGTCTGATCATTATTCTAAAGTCGTTACCCCCTACAGCATGCGACATCAGGATATAATCTGATTGCTTAACTGCAAGAACCTGGCCGCGCATTAACCGGCAATAGCTTGGCGTAAGAGAAATCCCGAGAGCGATCATCACATTTCTAAGTCCGCCTCCCAGCATGGCCGCGAAAACTAAAGCCAGCACGATCGGCGGTATCATCATCAATCCATCGATAATTCTCATCACTATCGCATCCAGCCATCCGCTGAAATACCCTGCCATCAGACCTAAAAATACACCGATAAGCGTAGCCACACCGACAGAGAGAAACCCCACCATAAGAGACGTTCGCGTACCGTAAATCAGACGGCTGAGGACATCCCTCCCCAAATTATCAGTCCCGAGCAAGTGCTCGGCTGATGGCTGCTGCAAATTTTCTTTCAGACTTTGCTCGTATGGGTCGTACGGGGATATAAAAGATGCAAAAATCGCCGCGAAAAATAACAGGAAAATAACTACGAAACCGAAGATGACAACGGGGCGACCAAAAAAGACCCGGCGAAAACGCTGAAACTCGCTTACGTGAGATACTCCTTCATTAAAATCATCCCCGCTGGTTATTGAATTACCGACATTCCTTTCAGTTTCCATGATTCCGCCTATTTATAAACTCTGGGGTCAAGCCACCCGTAAGCTACGTCGACCAGGAGATTGGCCAACGATACAATAATACCGATGATAAGTACACCCGCCTGGACTACTACGTAATCCTTATTAGTCACTGCTGTTACCAGTAACCTGCCCATTCCGGGAATATTAAATACGGTTTCTACAAGTACCGAGCCGCCTACCAGGGCTGGAAGAGCCAGACCTAAAAGCGTCACAACGGGAAACATAGCGTTTTTGAGGGCGTGGCGCGTGATTACAATCCGTTCCAATAATCCCTTGGAACGGGCGGTTCTGATGTAGTCCTGTCGGATGACTTCCAGCATGCTGGAACGAGTCTGTCGAGCCATCATGGCTAAACTGGTAACCGCAAGACATAAAACCGGCATGATTGAATGCGTGATACTTTGGATAAAATCCTCTTTCGGACTGATGAAACCCTGAATTGGCAGCCAGCCTAGCCGGAGACTGAAGAGGTAAATACCCAAGATACCCAGCCAAAAAATGGGGACTGCTGTGCCGAGGTTGGCCAAAATCGTGAAAAATTGATCCAGAAATGAGCCACGTCTAATGGCACAGAAAATGCCGATTATAATTCCGAGCACGGTTGATAAAATAAGTGCTAAGGTAGACAAATATAAAGTGATGGGTAAACGCTGGGCGATGAGCGTTGTAACGTCTTCACGGTACATATTTACCGATTTACCGAAATCTCCATGAAATACATTTCCGATCCAGTGACCGTATTGAACAATGATGGGTCTGTCAAGCCCCAACTCATGCGTTAGAGATTCAATTTGTGCCGGGGTGGCATTAAGCCCGAGCATAGTTGAAACCGGATTACCAGGGACCAGTTGCATTAACATAAACGAAATAAAAGAGACTACAAAAAGAACAAAGACAGCTAATACTAATCTTCGGATAATATAAGTAACCAAAACTAATCCTTCTTTACTCGTGCGGTTAATTTGAGATGTTTGAGATTATCTATGATCCCAAATTTATATAACGTATATGATTATTTAGAATAATCACACACCCAGAACAATACTATTTACTATCAGAGATCAATTGGTGACCTGAGATGTGATTGAATTTTATCAATGAGCAATCACATTTGCAATCACATTGCAAATTTTAGCTAATTATAGCATAAAAATTCTTATTGTCAACGACTCAAATAACGATTTAAATTACGATCTGGACTTTATTCGGCACATCAGCTTTCATAGCCGTATTGATAATGAAGAATCCAAGGTATTTAGACCGCTATCTAATATTGTGGTCTAGATTATTCCGTCCCATGCCCGGCGTTCTTCGCTATATGGATCATTTTCGATCCAAAATTCCTTATTGAATATCATCGTCGCTCGTTTTTCTTTTGTGTACGTAGGCCAAAGAGGGATTCCCTCATAACCCGGGGTACCGTTACGAGCGAAGGCAGCCCAGATGCCGCCCAGTCTCTTTGATAGCGTGAAGCGCTCGGGGGCACCCCCAATGATCCCGGGAGGAGGTTCCACATTATTGAAAATAAAAGGTAGTTCAAGCCCGTGACAGGACTTAAGCATACCATGCCCGGCGGGACTCTCCCAGGTAAACAGGTACATGTGCACGGGGGTATTACCGCCCGATACCTTTCGTTCAGCAATTCGTATCGAGGCAATGCGCATCATATCGCTGTTTATGGCCATCAGAAGATCGTGTGGAGTTGCTCCAGGACGTGTATGCCGGTAGATTGTGATAAGATCTTCGAGCTGGTCCGGACTTATATCTATAGAGAAGCTCTTTAACCATCCCATAATGCCACTGTGCATAGCCGCTTCATCATACTTTCCAAACTGCGGGTCTCTGCGCAGCATGGAGGTCATTTCGTCTTTGGTGGTACCAACCATAAGGGATACATCGGATGCCGTTGGGGCAGCTTCAGGGTAGAAAGGATGCACAGGAAGAGATTTCCCATCGACAACCGGGAAAAATTGGGTTTTACCTGTTGGCGTCCAGGGAACTGATGGCATCGTCATCCATGCCGAATATATCATGTCGGCACACATTTCGTGGAGAAAATGAGTGTCTTTCCGGCTGACTCCCAGCGTTTTAAAAAACGCTGATGCGGCGCTGGTTGCCTGATCCGTGGTTTGTGCCTTTATACAAATGCCGCTTTGCGCAATAGCCCGATGGAATAAACCTTTTGCCGCTGGCATAGCCATTAGAAGATATATTTTTTGAGCGCCACCTGATTGGCCAAACAGAGTGACATTATCGGGGTCGCCTCCGAAATTAACGATATTTTCCTTGACCCATTGGAGACCCGCCACCAGATCAAGCAGACCGGCATTGGCCGAGTCGGTATACTTCTCTCCACCTAATTCCCCAAGATAGAGATAACCGAATACACCAAGGCGATGGTTCATGGAAACGATAACCACATCCTGTGTCTTCGCCAGGTTAGCGCCATTGGTAGATGGAGAGTGGACAGCCGACCCTGTAAAAAGTCCGCCGCCGTGCAGATATACCATCACCGGTCGTCTAACTCCATCATTCACTGCCGGAGTCCATACATTAAGGACAAGGCAGTCCTCACTAATCGAGTTAATTCCCATAGGTCCTGACAGGTCCAGGTCCCGTTTCGTAAAAGGGTCAATCACCTGCCATGACGCCGGGCCGTATGTAGTGGCATCTTTTATTCCGCTCCACGGTTTTAGCGGAGTGGGTGGCATGAAACGGTTCACACCGCCGGTCGGACCACCATATGGAATACCTTTAAATGAACAGACTCCATTCTGAGATGTTCCGAGTATCTTTCCATAAATTGTTTCTACAACAATATCCTGCATCTAAAACCTCCGATGATCTTTTGAGTCATGGATATAAAAATTTTAGTTTGTTGTTATATTTAATTGGATCGGGCTTGTTTTTCACTACATTTTAAGAAATCTGAAATATCAGGGCAGTTACAGAATGCGGTTCAAAATTCACCGTCATGGTTGTCCCTTTAGCGATAAGATTTGATTCCCACGTTCTGACTTTATCAGGAGTTTGAAAAGTATTTTCGGATTTAATATCGGGGCCATTAATAGTACAGACTTTGATTTTTCCTTCAAACTGGCCTGTAGCAATGGTTATCTCGGTTTCCATTGGTTTATCTATACTTCGGTTAACAACATATAAAACTATCTCTTTTTTTGTTTCATCGATGGTTCCGACGACGTCTAACGAACGGATACTGCCACATTTACTGTTGGTGAAAGTACGGTTGGTGAAAGTATCTCCGTCCCACCAAACATC
>DEUU01000329.1:5696-8492 GCA_002362735.1 Dehalococcoidia bacterium UBA3254 | reverse complement strand
GGGTTTGAGAAATTCTGGAACGTCAAATGCCGTTACAGTGGATTGAAGCCCAATGTTTCTGTCCTCACCACCAGCGTCAGGGCTTTAAAGATGCACGGTGGGGGGCCGAAAGTAGTCCCGGGTGTACCGCTCTCAGAGGAATATACCCGTGAAAATCTGAAACTTCTGGAAAAAGGTCTGGAGAATATGCTCCACCACCTGCGAACTATCCGGATGTCTGGTATCAACCCTGTCGTCTGCATTAACCGATTTACTACGGATACCGCGGCAGAAATTGCTTTAATTAAGCGAACTGCTGAGAGCACTGGAGCTCGGGCAGCCGAATCTAATCACTGGGCTAAGGGAGGAGAGGGGGCGTTGGAGTTTACAGACGCCGTTCTCGATGCCTGCCGTGAAGAGAATAAATTCCAATACCTTTTTCCCATGGATATGAAATTGCGCGATAGAGTGGACCGGATTGCGAGGGTAGTCTACGGTGCGGATGGAGTATCTTGGAGCCACGAGGCCGAGGTAAAAGCCAAAGTTTTTGAATCTGATCCAAAATATGATGAATATGCTACTATGATGGTAAAGACCCAATTGTCCCTGACCCATGATCCGAACTTAAAAGGTGTACCGAAGGGCTGGATTTTGCCTATCAGTGATATTTTAATATATTCTGGAGCAAAATTCCTTTGTCCGGTCGCAGGAGCTATCACTCTAATGCCCGGTACCGCTTCTGACCCGGCTTTCAGAAAGATCGATATTGATACCAACACCGGGAAAATTACCGGGTTACACGACCTGGATTAAAATTACGGGGTATTAATTGTCTGAATTTAGGAAAGCTATTAAGCATAAAGTCCGCTTTCTCCCGGATAACGTTGAGATCATAGTCGATCGTGGCACAAATCTTTTATCAGCTGCTATGGCTGCCGGTGTGCACATAAACGCTTCTTGCGGCGGAATGGGGGTT
This sequence comes from Dehalococcoidia bacterium UBA3254, assembly GCA_002362735.1. Next base: position 7,537 of record DEUU01000329.1, on the reverse strand, counting down.
TGCAAAACCTGTAAAATCGATGTAGTCAGTGGGAATTTAGAGAAATCGCATCGTGAAAACGTTCCTGAAACCGTATTAAAACCGGAGTTCCATCAGGCCTGCCGCACCCAAATTTATTCGGACCTGGTCGTAACTGTCCCGGTCGAATCGAGATTAGACAAAGCCGTCCCGGCAGAGGAGAAAAAAAAGACTTCCGGTGTTTCTTTATCAGGATGGAAGTTTAATCCTCCCATAAAAAAATACTATCTTGAATTGCCTCCGGCTACTGGGGATGATAACGTCAGCGATTTTTTCCGACTCAGAAGGGAATTGAAAAAAGCGTTCGATTTGGCCGATGTTCCAATTGATTTTACAGTCGTTCGCAAACTTCCAGAAACTTTGAGAAAGAAAGATTGGAAAGTCACAACTACCATTATTTTGACTTCTGCCAGACCTTCAAAAAATAATAATATTCCTCGTATAATCAATATAGAACCAGGAGATACCCGCAGCAGGAATCATGCACTAGCTGTAGACATAGGAACAACTACGATATGTGCTCAATTACTGGATTTGAATCGCGGTAAAATCGTCAAAGATTCTATTGTTTTTAATAAGCAGATCAGTTACGGTTCAGATGTAATCTCACGTATCAATCACTGCCAGCAGCCGGGTGGATTGGAAAAACTTCAAGAACTGGTTGTCTCATCCTTGAATGATATAATTCACAATTTGCTGGGAAATACCGATATTCACATTGAAGAAATTAATTTCATGATGCTGGCTGGCAACACCACCATGACTCAGATCCTCATGGGTTTAGAACCAAAATATCTTCGCCTGGCCCCATATACCCCGGTGGCTGATTTTCTTCCTCCGGTAAAGGCTGCTTCCCTGGGTATTGCCGTTCCAGACCACGTTTATGTGTATACTTTTCCTTCCGTCTCCAGCTATGTCGGCGGAGATATCGTCTCCGGAGTACTGTCTTCAGGTATGCATCAGAAAAAGAAAATAACTTTCTATATGGACATAGGAACGAATGGAGAAATCGTTATCGGTAACTCAGAGTGGATGGTCACCGCCTCCTGCTCGGCCGGCCCTGCATTCGAAGGCGGTGGTATTAAGTTTGGAATGGTGGCCATGAACGGAGCTATCCAGGATTTCTCTCTTACTCCGGCAACACTCGAGCCGAGGATAGAAACCATCGGTCGCGAAAGACCCAGAGGAATTTGCGGTTCTGGCTTAATCAATATCATCGCAGAGTTGCTCGAGGCTGGAGTGATCGGACAGGATGGCAAATTTAATTCCTCCAAATCTAAAAGGATACGTGAAGGGCTGGACGGAAATGAATATGTTCTGGCCTGGGCAGCGGAGACGCAAATCGGTCAGGATATCGTCATCACCGAAGTAGATATCGATAATTTAATACGCGCTAAAGCGGCTATGTATGCCGGATGCCATACTCTTAGCCGAAGCGTTAATGTTGATTGTTCTGAATTTGCGCAAGTTATTATTGCCGGTAATTTTGGGAATAGTTTGAACATTGAAAAAGCTATTACGATTGGCCTTTTACCCGATATACCTCGGGACAGGTTCACTTTTATCGGCAACGGTTCTCTTTCAGGAACCAGATTACTCAGCTTCTCTTCCGGTTTGTTCGATTCCGCTAATAAAATAGCCCGAATGATGACGAATATTGAATTGAGTGAGAATAACGATTTTTCCAGCAACTATATCGCCGCCTTGTTCCTGCCACACACAGATGAAAAGGCCTTTCCCTCGATTAATGCCAAATTGAGAAAAAATTAACCTTAAGTTGAAACAGGGAGATAATTTTTGAGTTTTGCAATAGCTGTAGCCGG
>DEUU01000329.1:0-5437 GCA_002362735.1 Dehalococcoidia bacterium UBA3254 | reverse complement strand
AAAGGTGGTAGTGGTAAAACTTCAATATCCGCTCTGATTATCCGTTATCTTATAAAGAAAGGTATTCAGCCTATTTTAGCGGTTGATGCAGACCCGAATGCCAATCTGGGCGAAAGTCTGGGTTTAGAAGTCCACGAAACGGTCGGCAGAGTGCTGGATTCTTTTCAGAAAGATAAGATTACCATTCCTTCCGGAATAACCAAAGAATCCTATCTTGATTACCAGTTAAACCGCATTTTACTCGAGAATAGAGATTTCGATCTATTGACGATGGGAAGAGGGGAAGGACAAGATTGCTATTGTTATCCCAACACGATCTTACGAAAATTTATTGACCGTTTAGCAGATAATTATGCCTATGTCGTCATGGATAATGAAGCCGGGATGGAGCATCTCAGCCGCGGTACTACCCAGGATATCGATGAATTGTTGATCGTCTCTAATCATTCAATAAAAGGTGTTCGGACGATCGGGAGAATAAATGAGTTAATCTCCGAATTAAAACTTAGGGTCAAACACCAATCCATCGTCGTTAATATGGCTCCTGGTATTATTGACCCGCAAATTTCGAATGAATTGACAAAATTAGACCTTCAGCCGGACGCAATCTTACCGCAAGACGAACAAATCTATCTAGCGGATCTGAATCAGAGATCATTGTTGGATTTACCCGAAACCAGCGGAGCTGTGAGAGCAGTTGATAAGCTTCTCTCCAAAATACTACCTGATAGATAATGGTTCTCTAAGGAGGTATCTATGTCAGCCAGGATCATTAGCGGCACTGAGGTCGCCAAGCAGATACGGGAAGAACTTAAACTGGAAATCACTGAATTAAAATCCAGGCATAATCTGGTTCCCGGTCTGGCTACCATTTTACTGGGTGACGACCCAGCTTCAAAAAGCTATATTGCAGGCAAGGAAAAAACTGCTCTAGCTCTGGGTATTTATTCGGAGAGAATTGATTTGTCTGCTTCTACGACCGAAGCCCAGCTTCTCGATCTGATTGGAAAGTTAAATCAAGATCCCAAAATACACGGGATTCTGGTCCAGGTACCTCTCCCATCACACATTAATGAAACCCGGGTGCTGTACGCTATTGATCCAAAGAAGGATGTGGACGGTTTTCACCCTGTGAATCTGGGGAGATTAATGATCGGCGATCCTGATTTCATCCCTTGCACTCCTTATGGGATCCAGCAATTATTAGTCCGTTCCGGGACCAAAATCGATGGAGCAGAAGTGGTCATTGTCGGTCGTAGCAACCTTGTTGGTAAGCCCATTGCCAATATTCTGATGCAGAAGAAAGAGGGAGCCAACGCTACCGTCACTATCTGCCACACCGGCACCCGTGACATCGCCTCCCATACCCAGCGAGCAGATATATTAATCGTCGCCGCCGGCAGGCCAAAAGCTATTACTGCAAGTATGATCAAGGAAGGAGCCGTGGTGATCGACGTTGGTGTAAACCGTATCGGAAAAACGCCTGCCGGCAAAGATATTCTGGTCGGCGATGTCGATTTTGAAAACGTAAAAGATAAGGCTGGAGCGATTACTCCGGTGCCTGGCGGCGTTGGACCTATGACGATAACGATGCTGATGCTAAATACTGTTAAAGCTGCTAAAATTGCATTAGGACTATCATAATTATTGAATAGCATCTTTCGTACCGTAGTATATTCTTTATTCGTATACTGAATACAAATGTCATCAATATTAAAGGAATTCAAAGATGTCCATATTAATTCCACGAACAACTTATAACGGTAAAATTAAGGAAATCAAGTTAGGCCTGGACTCCCGGGTTATCGTTGGCGGAGAAACCTGCTTTCCCTTTTACCTCTTTGAAGGTGGGATGCCTCATCTACCGAAGATTGCTATGGAGGTCTGGGATTCACCACCTGAAGATTGGCCTGCAGCGGCTATTGAGCCCTTTGCAGGAGTAACAGGTGATCCGGTGGCATGGGCTAAAAAATGCGTTCATGATTATAAAGCCGAGATGATTTGTCTTCAATTAGTCAGTACCGATCCAAACGGCATGAACCGGAACGCTTCGGAAGCGGCATCCGTCACTAGACAGGTTGCTGAAGCCGTTGATGTTCCTTTAATCGTCTGGGGCACTGCCAACCCTGATAAAGATACTGAAGTTTTAAAAGCAGTGGCTGAATCCTGCCAGGGGAAAAACCTTATTCTGGGACCGGTCGAGGACAAAGACTACAAGAAAATTGGCGCCTCTGCTCTGGCTTATAAACACACCGTCGTTTCTTCCAGCCCTATTGATATAAATCTGGCCAAACAACTTAACATCTTGATCGGTAATCTAGGAGTACCGGATAATTTCTTGATCATGGATCCCACTGTCAGCAGTATTGGCTATGGTATTGAATATTGCTATTCGGTCATGGAAAGGATACGTACGGCTGCTCTGACTCAGGCCGATGATAAAATGCAATTTCCCATTATTTGCAATATCAGTAAGGAAACATGGAAAACTAAAGAAGTCAAAATTTCTGAACAGGACGACCCAAAATTCGGAGATGCTACAAAGAGAGGGATATTACTTGAATCTATGTCTGCCATTTGTTTACTTCTCGCTGGAGCGGATATTCTGATCATGAGACATCCGAAATCTATTGAGCTTGTTCAAGACATTATCGGTGAGCTTACCTCAGCGAAGGAAAACGGAGAAAGATAGTTCTAATGACTGAAAACTATACTAACCATAAAGATAACTCGCTTAATAACGGATTGACCAGAGAAATTAACACCCAGAACTCTTACCCTGATTTTGCCATGACCCTTGCCAATTCGATGCAGCAAAATGATCAGATAGCCCGCCGGACAGTGGACCAGTTAATGGCTGTTACCCAACACCGGATTCCTGACTTTAAAATTACGGATAAAGATAGGTTCTTTTCTCTGGCATCCCGCATGGATATCGATGTTTCTAACAAGAAAGATGATGAAATTGCAGAAAATCTGGCTGCTTCGATTCTCATTGAGTTCAAAAAGCAGGACCGTGAACTCTTCTTCACATCTTGGGTACCCCAAAAACGACTGGAGATCTGGCGAAGGCAAGGAGTTGTTCCTCGCGGAATCGAACAGGAAATAGCAGAAATTATGAGTCTGAACCAGGGCAAAAATGGTCACGATCCCGAATTTTATTTTAAAACTTGTATTCGAGCTGCGTTAGCTGATTTTTTGGGCACAAATTTGATTAGAACCGAGGTTCAGGATATTCTTTTTGGCACCCCTCGGCCTACATTAATTCAAAAAGACCCGGAAATCGAGTTCATTGGAGGGTTCAGTTCAGAAGCTATTCGGTTATTCGGCGGATATTTTCGAGCTTCTTACCAGCCGGTTTTAGATAATATTACTAATGGTAGAATACGCGGAGTAGCCATAATTATGGGCTCCGGAGATCAAAACAATTCAGAATCCGGAGTTGTTTTAGTGCGAGAATTGATCAAAAATGACATTCTCGTAATGCAGGCCGGGTCCTCCGCTTCCGAAAGTGCTAAAGCTGGCCTAATGGTCCCTGAGGCTTCGACACTGGCAGGTGATGGATTGGCTTCCGTCTGCGAAGCAGTGGGAATTCCGCCCGTCTTACACTTTGGCTCGGATAATGAATATATCCGTATCCTGGTCACCGCTCTTAATTTGGTTAAAGAAGGCTCTTTGAAGGATGTTTCAGATCTTCCACTGGCTGTGTCGCTACTCGGAGAAGCAAATGGAAACAACCTTTCAGCGGGATTATGTCTGACTGCCTTTGGATTATTTACAGTAGCAGATTCTAATTTATCTGTCTCCATACCTGCCGAACTCGTAAATTTCTTTGAACATGATTCAGAATCAATGTACGGCGGAAAGTGGGTTTTTGAGGTTGACGTTTCAAAGAAAGCTGGACTTATTATGAACCATATAGATTTTAAACGTAAATCTCTGGGAATTGATAAATCCCGTGAAAGGGTATTATTTGACATGGCAATGCGCCGTGGAATCGAATAAAAAGTTATTTTTGGGGAGACTGGATAATAAATGTCAAAGGTTATTGCTGCGGCTGCTATCCGCGGTGCTTATAAAATCGTAGATCAGGCTGAGGAAAAATGGCATCAGGCTATGGATCAGTTCGGCCAAAATGAGCCGGTTGGGTTCCCTAATACAGCTTATTACCTTCCCGTTATTTATGGGATGTTGGGCATCAAAGTAGAAAAACTGGGTGATATTGAGCAGGTTATACGGAAATGCAGGTCCCTTCTTCCACCCCCGGTACGGGAAACACATCCTTCACCTTATCTGGGGCCTGCACTCGATGCTGGCATGGCTGCCGTTTTTGCCGAAGAAATTATCGAAGTGATACGTTACTTAGAACATCCTGATTTCTATACAAAAACAGAAGAGACGTTTAACAGTCATATCTGGTTAGGCGCCGCTGACGATGTCATACTACGAAAACGGGGTGTTGAGTTTGTGGATGGTACCGCTCCTGGTTTCGCTGCTATTCTCGGTGCCGCTCCTACTAACGAAATCGCCGTTAAAATCGCCCGGGAATTGCAGCAGAGAAATCTGTATGTTTTTATGTCTGGCGAAAATAATGGAAAAAGATTCGCTGAACAATTAGTAGAGGCCCACACGCAGATTGGTTGGCCGACCCGATTGGCATCTTTCGGTCCGGATGTCTCTTCCACCGTCTTCGCTCTCGGATTTGCTACCCGTGCGGCCTTGTCCTTCGGAGGCATTCAACCGGGAAATTATCAAGACATCCTTAATTATAACAAAGAACGCATCTTTGCCTTCGTTTTAGCTTTAGGAACGGTTACCGAAGAATGGGCTGCCAATGCTCTCGGCGCCGTTAATTTCGGTTTCCCGATTATTACCGATGCCGCTATTCCCGAAATATTACCCTCCGGGATTTGTACTTACGAACACGTTGTGTCTAATGTCCCTCATGACAAGCTGGTAGCCAGGGCGGTTGAAGTCAGAGGCCTCAAGGTTAATATCGCAAGTGTACCGGTACCTGTCGCCTACGGAGCTGCTTTCGAAGGTGAAAGAGTACGAGGAGAAGATATTTACCTTGAGTGCGGCGGCGGTCGTACCCCCATGGTTGAATGGGTTTCTTCCAAACCTATGGCTGACATAGAAGATGGGAAAATTGAGGTCATCGGTCCTGAGCTCTCTGATATCCCGGCCAATTCCAAATTGCCCATGGCTATTTGTGTTGAGGTAGCCGGTAGGGAGATGCAGGATGATTTCGAGCCCATCCTGGAACGACAAATCCATCATCTCATCAACTATGCTCAAGGTGTCATGCATATTGGGCAAAGAGATATTGCCTGGATAAGAATCAGCAAACAGGCCGTTGAGAAAGGTTTTCAAATTAAGGATATCGGCGCTATTTTGCATGCTAAGCTGCATCAGGACTTCGGCCGTATCTTCGATA
>DEUU01000376.1 GCA_002362735.1 Dehalococcoidia bacterium UBA3254 | reverse complement strand
TAAGCGGGTGTTGCTGAAAAAGGGACTAATTCAGCGGTCTGCTAAGAGTCAGTACTCCCGGTACACAAGAAGTGGCATACCCTTTTCTTCGCAGTTCGGGAGGTGTGTATACCCGGCCAACCGTCATGTCGTGGTCAGTCGGGCGCGTTTTCGCCGCCATCGAAACCGGTTGCCCGGCATCTTCCCATAGATATAGTTCGCCGTTTTCAATACTTTATATGATCAACCTTTCCGGATCTTCTCAATCAGATATCTGTTTTGTGCCGCGATTGAAAGCACGAGTCCAGTTAAAGACGAACTCTTTATCTTCGAGGGTTGCAAGACGCAGGTTCCCCGGTGCTGGTGAAATACGGTTGATAGTATCCAGCCGGTAAGTACGCTGGGATTGTATTGACTGGATGGGAGTTTTAGTTGTTTGATTATTCCTGTCGCTAATTTAGTGTTTATCACCGTGGGTTTATTTGCCCTCTTGGCAGCGACACTGCAGTGCTTGCACTGGGAGTTGCATTTCCAGGTTGTAACAAACCCCAGTGTATCGAGCTGTATGTATTTGTTCATTCGATTCTCCATCTGCTGGGGAATATGCTGTGTGTATTGCTTATTCTTATTTTACGGCAAAAAGTTTTTACTCAGCTTCAAATTGGGATGGCGATTATCAGGTTACTGATAATGACCCTTACAGGCAATAACAATGGTGGTCGCGTTATCGACTTTATAGATCAATCTATCTGTTTGATTGATACGCCGGGACCAGTATCCCGTCAGCTCGAATTTTAACGGCTCCGGCTTCCCTAATCCAGCAAAGGGAGATCGGTCAATATCCTTGAGAAGACGATGGATTTTCTTCAGTGTCTTCGAATCGTTTTCCAACCAGTATGTATAATCATCCCAGCCTGTGTCTGTGAAAAGTTTTTTCACTTGATTTCAACTTCTCTTAAGTTGCCAACCTCAACCTGTTTTTTCCCAAGCAGGAGCCATTCACGATTCGCTTTATTTCCGAGGACATGTATATTTTCAATAATATTGTCATATTCCTCTTTGGAAAGCATGACAACATCGCGTCCGCCCGGCCTGGTAATGATTAATGCTTCATTATCATCTACTACTTTATCCATGAAGTCTTTTAGATTCCTTCTGATTTCCGACGGATTTGCTGCTAACATCCCTTAGCCTCCCCCAACAGGTGATTAATTTGTACTTAATATAGTACGCTATCATGTACATCACGTCAAGAGATAGTCTTTGCTTGTTTTAAGTATATATTTCAGGTTCAATTGCTCTATCTATAATGTATTACTCTTGCCGCGGTCGCAAGTCGCCCGGGTTGAGAAAGCGTTGGCAAGTTCCAAAAAATAGTCATCCCATGACGGACGTTGTTTTTTTCAATATCATTAGTCATGGTTTTCTCCTTCGCAGGGTAGCTTATTAAAAAATATGTATAATCCTTAGAAATTCATACGTCTTAAAATTCTCCAGATCTTTAGTGAATAACAGTTGATCCAAAGCGAATGGCAATATAGCATTTGTGTATAGCTTAATTAGCTGCCGTTTTCGTTCAAAGATATCCCATTCTGCTTCATTGAGTTTTTTGATACCTTGTATAATTTTGATGGCATTTTTACTGCCAATTCCTCTTATGCCGGCTATATTATCCGCTTGATCACCAATAAGAGCCTTATATTCAAGAAATTGTGAGGGATGAATACCATATTTCTCTTTGACCACGGCTTCGTTGAATAGTACTGACTTCTTTCCGTGGTATCTAAACATGGTTATTCTCTGGTTGAGGAGTTGTTTAGGCCTGGAATAAAAGCGGGTGGTTCCGTGCCATTAATCATAGGTGAATTATGGCCCTAATTAACAACAAAGGTCAAGGACATAGTTGTTATTCAATTGCGTACTTTTTAGTGAACAGGATATAATGCAGACAAGAAATAACAAGGTGAAAGTAAAAGCCCTCGATTTAAGGCAAAATATTTGGAGGGAAGGTTATGGAAGAGATTATCGGCCTAACTAGACCGCGGCGATATTGGCGAAACACCTGAACGTACCGGTAATAACGGATAATGAATGGATCGAACTAGACAACGGGCCGTTAGCCGGAATGTCCTTTAAAGAAGCAGAAATACGCTATCCAGAACCTGCCTTCCGCAATCCTTATGAGAAAATGCCGGGGAATGGCGAGAGCGCATGGGAGTTGTACAGTCGGGCAACAGCGGCAGTAGGACAAATTATTCAACGAGGAGCCGGCGAATATATCGTGGTTGCCCACGGGGGAATACTCAACGCCGCTTTACGAAGTATCGTGGGAACTGTTCCATATGGTAATGGACAAGGAATCGGTTTCAGATTCAACGACCTGGGATGCATGAAATTGAGATATTATCCAGGGAAAAACTGGTGGGTGATGGAGGAATTTTTAAATAGGACAGACTAAGCAAAAGAGGTAATCTGATACATTGTATTTCAGATAAGTCATACATACCTTCCTCTAAGACGATGAGGGCGGTCGGGTTATATGGTCTAAGAGGAGCAGAAATAATCTGTTATTCTCCGCCGCTATGGCTTCGACAAACTCACCATGAGCGGCTTCCTTAGTGAGAATTCAGAGCATTCGTGTATAGGAATGGATCCTGCCGACACTTACCGGTCAAGACGCTGTCGGAGCTTGCGCAGGAATGACAAATGAGTCCGGATCCTTTCGACTCTGAGTCGACCGTCGCTTCGCTCCTCAGGATGACATTCTGAGACAGTCTCTC
>DEUU01000480.1 GCA_002362735.1 Dehalococcoidia bacterium UBA3254 | reverse complement strand
CACCCAGCCAGAGCTGAAATTTCCGGGATAAGTTTGATATCATAGTGCTAAAATAGCCTCTGGTTGGACCCGGTCCGGGCAGGATTGCAAAGGCCGAACTCTTCAAATCTGCGGATTCTATAGGCTGCCACTCCAGTCATCGTTACAGTTACTGACATTGTGTACTTGGCGAATTCCCGTCCATCGGAATTTAAGGGAAAATTCCTGGATTTGGTCACAGTGCCTTCCTTAACTAATCCAATTATCCGGTTATTTCACTTTAGACCGCAGGCTTGTACCGTATCATTAATAGCACTCTTATGCGTAAAAGTCAATATACATCATGTATTTTGTTAATAAAATTTCCTTTAAATATTAAGTATCCTTACAAAAGTATTCAGAATATTTGACATAAATCATATCATATTCTATAATAGCAGCGAGGTGGAAATGGATATGCGACAGGATATGGGGCGGTCAAATGGCGTTTATATTATGAGGGTAGCTTCTATGCTGACCGGTATGCACCCCCAGACATTGCGTAAGTACGAGCGAGCCGGTCTTTTGGAACCTTCCCGATGTAGAAAACTACGCATGTATTCAGATGAGGATATCGCCCGGTTGAGAACTATCAAGCATCTGGTGGATGATCTTGGCCTGAATCTGGCGGGGGTTAAGGTTGCGCTGGCAATTCAAGATACCATGATTCATATCCGGAAACAATTAACGATTGCCGATCAGAATGCCAACCGGAGAAAGCAATTACTAAAATATCTAGACGAAAGTCTCTATTCCTTAGGGACGGTACTTAGACTTGATGAGGAGATTTAGCTCCACTGGGTGGTGAACTGAAGAGCAAACCCTAGTTGAGGAGGAGGTGTTGGTATGTGGAACTTCAAAAGTTGTCCTCGATGTAAAGGAGATTTATTTATAGATGAGGATACCGATAAGTGCTACGAGAAGTGTCTGCAATGTGGCTACGAGAGAGAGATGGTTAGAGTTCCGTTGAAGAAAAGACGTCCGGCCGAAAACGAAAAAACCGGTGTCCATTAACGAAGTCACGATTAGCTTGGGGTGGAACACACCCGAGGTACCACTAGGAATCCAGCGGTAGTCAGCTAAAAGCGACTACCGCTGAATTATTTTAGTATCAGCTTGAAATTGGAAGGAAAAGTAACCTTAAAAACAACCAAGAACACCCGTCTGAGCCTTAGTATAGGTTGTATTACGCTGTTTGTTGAGTTATGATATGCAAAGCAGTTACATTGCGGTGAGGAAGTGGTTTTTCGATGATAAGTGTGGTCATTCCTGCTTATAACGAAGAAAAGTATATTCGTGCCTGCCTGGAGTCACTTCAACAGCAGGACTATACCGGCGACTATGAAGTGATTGTAGCGGATAATGGAAGCCAGGATCAGACTAGAAAAATTGCCTTAGGTTTGGGTGCCAAAGTTGTCGATTGTCCGAAAAAGGGAGTCTGTTTTGCCAGGCAAGCTGGAGCGGATTTCGCTCAGGGTGAGATCATTGTCCAGGCCGATGCTGATACACTCTATCCCGGATGGTGGCTGAAGAGGATTCACAGGCAATTTAAATCTCATCCGAGGGTAATCGCAGTAGCCGGCAGCTTCATTTATTCGAATCCTCCCTGGTGGGCCGGTTTCGAATATTTCCTGCGGGTATTTTTTGGTTTCTTATCTAACGTGGTCTTTGGACGACCTCTGATTATTTCAGGGGCCAATTTTGCCTTTTATAAAGAGGCTTTGATGCAAATAGGCGGCTATCATCAGGAAGCTTATTCTTCTGACCAACTGGATATTTCCAGCCGGTTGAGATCAGTAGGAAAGATATTTTATGATGGTAGGTCTTATTGCGCTACATCCAATCGCTCTGTTGCCAAACCGACCCTGACAGTTATGAAAGAGTTTATCCAGAATTTAAACAAATTTGCTGGCCATACTGTTAATGATCTCCGCAATAAGCGGAAGGATCGGACTAAAAAGGAAAAGTCATTATCACCGGGAACGTAAATTAAAGTAACAACTCCTATCTTGATTTGGGGTTTTATGGCTTTTGCTTATGCAATTATTTCTGGATCTCGTAGCTTTATAGATAGGTAGTAAAATGAATCTGGATAATCTTATCGCCCAGGTCCTGGCAATAACGAGCACCTTTAATTTAAAGATTTCGATAATCCTTTTTCTTCTTTGTGCGATCGGAGAAGTAGGATTCGCTTTACCATATATTCTGGAAACCATCTGGTTAATGGCAGGTTATCAATTATCGCAGGGAAACCTTTCTACACTGGATGTTTTATATATCTGGTTGATTGCGCAAGCTGGCCGACAGACCGGCAATGTGGCTTTATATTACTCGGGCATGTTGGGTATGATACCACTGAGAAAACTATATCGAAAATACATTCAGCCCAGATTACCGAAAAGGCAAATATTACCGGCTTCTTTTGTGAGGCATATCACCAACCCATCACCCTTTTCCATTGCGGTGAGCAGGTTAGTCGGTTTACGCATTCCTGCGGCGGTTACCATGGGAGCACGGCACCAGTTATCCTATCTTTCGATCGGGGTTTTACTTTCAAGTATAGTATGGGATGGTGTATATCTGGTTCTAGGGTATACCGTGGGTAATGTCTTACCAAATCCTATCAATATGTTCTGGTATTCCGTTTGTTAG